>JAJXVK010000261.1 GCA_021782155.1 Pseudomonadota bacterium | reverse complement strand
CGGGGCGCGCCGCGGGCCTGATGCGGGGCAAGGGCGGGTCGATGCACATGTTCTCGACCGAGCACCGCTTCTACGGCGGCCACGGCATCGTCGGCGCGCAGGTGCCGCTGGGCGCCGGGCTCGCCTTCGCGCACAAGTACCGCGAGGACGGCGGCGTGTGCATGGCCTACTTCGGCGACGGCGCGGCGAACCAGGGCCAGGTCTACGAGACCTTCAACATGGCCTCGCTGTGGAAGCTGCCGATCGTCTTCGTGATCGAGAACAACGGCTACGCGATGGGCACCGCGGTCAAGCGCGGCAGCGCCGAGACGCACTTCTACCGCCGTGGCACCGCGTTCCGCATTCCCGGCATCGGGGTCAACGGCATGGACGTGCTCGAGGTTCGCCAGGCCGCCAACGTCGCGCTCGACTATGTGCGCGCGGGCAATGGGCCGGTGCTGCTCGAGCTGCACACCTACCGCTATCGCGGCCACTCGATGTCGGACCCCGCCAAGTACCGCAGCCGCGAGGAAGTGCAGGAAATGCGCGAGAAACACGACCCGATCGAGGCGGCCAAGGCCGACCTTATAAAGCGAGGCGTGAGCGAGGAGCGGATCAAGGACATCGACAAGGCGATCCGCGGCAAGGTTGCCGAAGCGGCCGACTTCGCGGAAAGCTCACCCGAACCGGACCTGCCCGAACTTTATACCGACGTCCTGGTGGAGACCTACTGAAATGGGAATCGAACTGAAGATGCCCGCGCTCTCCCCGACGATGGAAGAGGGCACGCTGGCCAGGTGGCTGGTCAAGGAAGGCGACGAGGTGAAGTCCGGCGACATCATCGCCGAGATCGAGACCGACAAGGCGACGATGGAATTCGAAGCCGTGGACGAAGGCACGATCGGCAGGATCGTCGTCCCTGAAGGCACCGAGAACGTCAAGGTCGGCACCGTGATCGCGGTGATCGGCGAGGATGACGGGGCGGCTGCCACTCCGGCTCCGGCGCCCGCCGCCGCGCCCGAACCGGCCGCCGCTCCCGTGGCGGCAGCGCCAGTTACCGCGCCGGTGCAGCCCGTCGCGGCGAAGCCGGTCGCAACCGATCCCGCCATACCCGCCGGCACCGAGATGGTCTCGACCACCGTGCGCGAAGCGCTGCGCGACGCGATGGCCGAGGAAATGCGCGCCGACAGCCGCATCTTCGTGATGGGCGAGGAAGTCGCGCAGTACCAGGGCGCCTACAAGGTCACGCAAGGCCTGCTCGACGAGTTCGGCGACAAGCGCGTGATCGACACGCCGATCACCGAATACGGCTTTGCCGGCATCGGCACGGGCGCGGCGATGGGCGGCCTCAAGCCGATCGTCGAGTTCATGACGTTCAACTTCGCCATGCAGGCGATCGACCACATCATCAACTCGGCGGCCAAGACCAACTACATGTCGGGCGGCCAGATGCGCTGCCCGGTGGTGTTCCGCGGCCCCAACGGAGCGGCGAGCCGCGTCGGCGCGCAGCACAGTCAGAACTACGCGCCGTGGTACGCGGCGGTGCCCGGCCTGATCGTGATCGCGCCCTACGATTCGGCCGACGCCAAGGGCCTGCTCAAGGCGGCGATCCGCAGCGAGGACCCGGTGGTGTTCCTCGAGAACGAACTGGTCTACGGTCGCAGCTTCGACGTGCCCAGGATCGACGATTACGTCTTGCCGATCGGCAAGGCGCGCGTCGTGCGCGAAGGCAAGGACGTGACGATCGTGACCTATTCGATCGGCGTCGGCTTCGCGCTCGAAGCGGCGGAGACGCTGGCGGCCGAGGGCATCGACGCCGAAGTCATCGACCTGCGCACGCTGCGCCCGCTCGACAGGGAAACGGTGCTCGCCAGCCTCGCCAAGACCAACCGCATGGTCGTGGCCGAGGAAGGCTGGCCGACCTGCTCGATCGCCAGCGAGATCGCCGCGATCTGCATGGAGGACGGCTTCGACGACCTCGACGCGCCGGTGGTGCGCGTCTGCAACGAGGACGTGCCGCTGCCCTATGCCGCGAACCTCGAAAAGGCCGCGCTGATCGATGCCTCGCGCATCGCTGCGGCGGCAAGGAAGGTCTGCTATCGCTGAAGATGGCGCCAGAACCGGCGGGCGCGGCGCGTCCGGGCAGAGCGCCCGCCTGCGGGCCTAGTACGAATCGTAGACGGAGCAGTCCGCGACCGGGTCCGGATGGTTCGGGTCGCGCTGGTAGATCTGCGACAGGTCGCGGCTGTCGCGCACGTTGAACACCGCGCTGGTCTTGACCGTCCTGGCCGTGGTGAACATCTTCGAAATCAGCGGCTGGTAGTCGTAGTCGATCTCGACGAAGATCACCGCGTCGCCCTGGGTCGCGGTCACCGGGTCGCTCGCGGGCCCCATGCCGGATAGCGATCCGTCCAGACCCTTGCCCTCGGTTCCGTAGTCCGAAACGAAGTGCTTGAGGCCCTTGCAGCGCTGCCAGTGGATGTACTGCTGGTCGGTCGTTCCGGGCACGACTTCGAGGCTGCTGATGATCACCCGTCCATGATTGAACAGCCCGATGCTGCCCGACTGGACGTTGGCGCCGGCCAGCAGGTCGTCGATGTCGCTCTCGTAGATCTTGCGGTTGGTCAGCTGCGAGGTGTCGCCGATGCGCGAGGCGTTGTCGGCGATCTGCGTGGCGAGCTGGTTGATGCGCATGTGGACCATGGCGACGTTCGCGGTCTCCACGCCCCACATGCCGATAGTGAGAAGCAGCGGGACCGACAACGCGAACTCGATCGTCGCCACGCCCGATCGGGCGCGGGCCAGGTGGCGCAGCAGGCGGGGAAGGGTGCCTCGGCGCGTCACGGGCAGTGCCTCACCACGACCGGGGTGATGGACTGGTCGCTGTAGGGCTGGTTGCGCAGGATGGTCGCCGCCTGCATCGAAACGTTCTGCGGCAGCCCGATCAGGCCCGCCATCGGAAACAGGCGGGGATAGGTCGCGTCCACACTGTAGAGCACCGCGTCGCGCGCACCGCCAAGCCCGTTGGTCCCGCGGTCCGAATCCCAGCTGCC
>JAJXVK010000050.1 GCA_021782155.1 Pseudomonadota bacterium | reverse complement strand
AACAGCGCGAGCGCCGCCAATACCGTGTGAACGGTCTCCGTACCCAAGTTGCCCCCTCGCCCCGGCGCTTCCGCCCGTTTTGACCCGCGAGGATACGTATTGACCGCAATCGTGCCTTGCAACGCAGGAACAGTTCGGGAATGGCGGCAAAATGCTGGCCAAAGCCAAGATTTCCCGATCCGCGCTCGCCGCATTCCTTTCTGGCGAGGCAGCGCCCGGCGTGGTGCTGATGATCGCTGCGGCGGCGGCCATGGCGATGGCCAACTCCGGCCTTGCCGAGGCCTATCACCAGTGGTTCCACCACACGCTGGCGTGGACTCCGATCGCGAAGCTCGACACGCTGCACCTGTGGATCAACGACGCGCTGATGGTGGTTTTCTTCTTCGTCGTCGGGCTGGAGATCAAGCGCGAGATCGTCGACGGCGAGCTGAGCGACCCCAACCGGCGGCGCCTGCCGGTGATCGCGGCGGCGGCGGGAATGGTGGCGCCCGCGCTGATCTTCCTGTTCGTCGCGCGGCTCCAGCCGATGCTCCACCGCGGCTGGGCGATCCCGGCGGCAACCGACATCGCCTTCGCGATGGGCGTGCTGGCGCTGCTCGGCAACCGCCTGCCGCCCTCGATCCGGCTGTTCCTGCTGACCGTGGCGATCGTCGACGACCTCGGCGCGGTGGCGGTGATCGCGCTGTTCTACTCCTCGGGGATCAAGGCGATGTGGCTGGCGGTTTCGCTGGCGATCCTGGCCGGGATGATCGCGCTCAACTACTTCCGCTGGCGCTCGGCCTGGCCCTATGTGATCGGCGCAGTGCTGCTGTGGTTCGCGGTGCTCCATTCGGGCGTCCACGCCACCGTGGCGGGTGTGCTCGCCGCGTTCACCGTGCCGCTCGCGCTCGATTCGCGACGGCGCAGCCCGCTGTTGCGGCTCGAGCACGCGCTGGTGAAGCCCAATGGCTTCCTCATCGTGCCATTGTTCGGCTTCGCCAACGCGGGCGTCGCGATTGGCGGCGACCCCGCCCACTTCGTCGCCACGCTGCCCGCCGCGATTGCGCTCGGCCTGTTCCTCGGCAAGCAGCTGGGCATCTTCGCCGCGATCTGGAGCGCGGACCGTCTGGGCGTCGCCCCGCGCCCCGAAGGTGCGAGCTGGATGCAGCTGTGGGGTATGGCGCTGCTGTGCGGCATCGGCTTCACGATGAGCCTGTTCATCGCCGCGCTGGCCTACCCGATGCACCAGCAACTGGTCGAGGAAGCGAAGATAGGCGTGCTGGCCGGCTCGGTGATTTCGGCGCTGGCCGGCTGGACGATGCTGCGCTTCGCGCGCCCGGCCAAACCGGCTGAAGATTGATAAAACCGAACAGTGTGACCAGCAATAATCGGAACGGTTGATCACCGATCTGCGTTACAGGGGAAGCAATCCGCCAACGCAGGAAAGGGAATCATCATGACCGGCGACAATGTCACCAAAGCGCTGATCGACAGCATGAACGGCCTGCTGTCCGATTATTTCGCGCTCTATCTCAAGACCAAGAACTACCACTGGCACGTCAAGGGACCGCAGTTCCACGATCTGCACCTGCTGTTCGATGCGCATGCGACCGAACTCTTCGCGCTGACCGACACCATCGCCGAGCGCGTGCGCAAGAACGGCGGCCGGACACTGACCTCGATCGGCGCGATCGGCGCCATGAGCCGCATCACCGACGACGACCGCGAGGGCCTCGACGCGATGGAGATGGTCCGCGCGCTGCGCGACGACAACGCGGTGCTCATCAAGGCGATCCGCGAAGTGAAGGCCGCCGCGGGCGAGGCCGGCGACAATGCCACCGAAGGCATGGCCGACGACTGGACCGACCAGGCCGAGCAGCGCGTGTGGTTCCTGACGCAGATACTGGGTTAAAGCGAACCGCCCGCGCGCAGCCCGATGCCCCCGCCGCCGCGCGCCGAAAAACCCATGTCGAGCAAGGGGCCGCTGACCTCGACCGGAAGGCCGGTAAGCACAAGGTCGGCGGTCCACTTGCCGTCGCCTTGTGCCTTGAACAGCAACTGCTCCATCCCTGTGGGTCCGCGCATCGGCACCGCCAGCGCGCCGTCCTGGCAGCGCGCCTGACCGGACAGTGACAGCGCGTCGGGCAACAAGGCGCTGACCGGGGCGATGCGGAGCGAGACGGTGCCCTCGGCGCTCTCGCACTTGCCGCCGCGCATCTCGATCGCGAACTCGCTGAAGCCCACCGCATCAACCGGCAGCGCTCCCGCCGTCCCGGCCAGTGGCAAGGTGCCGTTGACGTGGCGCAGCGAGAGGTCGCCGCCCGATCCCGAAGCGATCGCGCGGAACGGCTCCTCGTTCGCCCCGGCGGAACGCTCAACCCACACCTCGGCGCGGCCGAGCAGCAGCGGAAGCGGCTTCAGCCCCGCGTCCACGGTGCCGAGCGGCAGCGGCCCCACGTTGAGCGCGCCGATCCGGCCCGACCAGATCGAGCCCTGCACCGCCTGCGCGGTCACTCTCCCGCGCCCCGCGCCCGCCCAGCCGAGCGCGATTCGCAGCGGGAACATCGCGATGAGGAAGACCACGAAGAGCGCGGCCAGCACCGCGATCGCGTGCCGCGACAAGTGTCCCTCCTTCAAGAATTTCCAGCGTTCGATCATTGGCCCGCCCGCCGTATCGTCGCGTTCAGCGAAACCGTCCCTTCGGGCGACGGCGTGACGGTCAGCGCCTCGATCGAGAGCCCCTCGGCCCCCAGATCATCGAGCCAGCCGAGCGCGGCGCGCGGCGGGGCGCCGATGATCGAAACCAGCGCTGCGTCGTCTCCCTGCGCCTGGTTCGACTGCAGCACGAAGCCCGCCGCCTGCGCGCTCGCCGCGACAAGCTGGTCGACCGGCCCGCTTGTCGCCGCCGATGCCTTGGGCGCGGGCGCAGCGAGCTGGTCGAGCGCGGCCATGAGGTGGCCGCTGCGCTGCACGACCTCGTCGTGGCGCTCGGCCGCATTGTCGAGGCCGTGGCCGACGGGAAGGACGATACCGTAGACCAGCAGCACCAGCGCGGCGAGCGCGGCGGCGAGGCTCACCAGCACCCGCTCGCGCAGGGTGAGGCCGAGATACCAGGCGGAAAGCCGCGCGATCATGGCGCCCTCACGGTGATCGCGGCGACGGTCGCGCCGGTGGGGTCGGGGGCGAGCGTGGGCGGCACCGTCACCTTCCAGCCGCCCTGCTGGAGCGTGAGCAGGACCGCGTTTATGTCCTCCGCGCGCGGCGCCGAGGCGGTGAAGCGCAGCGTGCCGTCGGCGGCGAAACCGAGGTCGCGCAGCGAGACGCCGGGCACCGGGCGCATCGCCGCGAGCAGCGCCGCCGTGGGGGCGGAGAAGCCCGCGCCGCCCAGCCCGCGCTTCGCCAGTTCGGCGCTCGCCAGCCGTTCGGCGCTGTCGAGGTCGGTCGCGGCGGGGAAGCGCGATTGCGCGGCGGCGAGCGCTTCGGCCTCGCGCGCCGACGAATCGGCGTTCCACCTGACGATCCACACCAGCATCAAAGCCAGCCACAGGAGGGCAGCAATCGCCGCCATGCGCGCCAGCTTTGTCCAGTCGGGCAGGTGGAACCACGCGGCGCGCCTGGGCGCATATGCTCCCTGCCTGAGATCGAGCGGCGGCGCGGCGAAAGCCCCGAGCAGCGCACCGGCGAGCGCATCGCCCGCGATCTCGTGCGTCTCGCCCTCTCCCGCCAGTGCCTCGATCAACGCGGGCTCGCCCGCGAAGGCCGCCGAAGACGTGCGCGCCAGTGGTTCCTCGCCCAGCCACGCGCCCGAAACGCCCGAGGCCGGACGCGGCAGCACCAGCGCGGCGGGGACCAAGGCGTCCGGGTCGAAGCCCAGCGAGGCGCATACGGCGAGCCATGCATCCATGTCGCCCTTCGCCACCGCGCAGGCCAGCAGGCGCCCCCCGCTTTCGGCGACCGCGACGTGGCGCGGCGCACTGCCCACGCCCTGCCCGGCTAGGTCGAGCCGTTCCGCCGCAAGCGCCTGCGCGACCGGCATGGCGGGCATCGGCCTGTCAGTGACGGGCGCAAGCGCGGCTGGCGCCAGCGCGACGATCCGCGCACCGTCCTCGAGCTCACCCCAAGGCGCGGCGTCATCTGCGCCGAAGCTGCCGTCGTGCGCGATCCGCCCATCGTCAACGCGCCACCAGTGCGCCGTGCCGCCGGGAGCGGGGGGGAGCTGGACGATCAGGCCGTCAGCACCCTCCTGAGCTCCCGCGCAGGCGGGAGCCCAGTGGCCCTGGGTCCCCGCCTGCGCGGGGACGCCCGACCGGTCATCCGCAAGTGAAGACATGGACCGCCTTACTTCTGCCCGGCGTGGATATCGGCGTTGAGCCCCTCGCCGCCGGTCTGGCCGTCGGCGCCGAGCGAGTAGATGTCGAACGGCTTCCCGTCGGGACCGGGCACAACGTACTGGTAGGGGTGGCCCCAGGGGTCGCTCGGCAGGTCCCTGATATAGCCGCCGCTCTTGTAGCTGCCCGGCTGGCCGAGGCTGGCGGGCGGGTTCTTCAGCGCGGCAAGGCCCTGCGCCTGCGTGGGATAGGTCGCGTTGTCGAGCCGGTACATCTCCATCGCCTGGTCGAGCGTGGCGATGTCGCCGCGCGCCTTGACCACCATCGCCTTGTCCTGGCTGGGCAGGACGTTGATGAGAACCACCGTCGCGAGCAGTCCGATGATGAAGATCACCACCATCAGCTCGACGAGGCTGAAGCCGTTGGGCGCGGGGAGCTTGCGTTGGGGTTTCATGGATCTCAAAGTCCGGTCAGGTCTTGCAGTTGCAGGATGGGCAGCAGGATCGCGAGGATGATCAGCGCGACCAGCGTGCCCATGACGATGATGATGGCGGGTTCGAGCAGAGCCATCGCGGCGCTGGTGAAGGCCTCGAACTCGCGCTCGAGATAATCGGCGGCGCGTTCGAGCATCTGGCCCAGTTGCCCCGCCGCCTCGCCGCTCGCGGCCAGGTAGACCAGCAGCGGCGGAAAGCTTCCCGCTTCGCGCAGCGCCGAGGAGAGCGAGCCGCCCGCGCGGACCTTCTCGGTGATCGTGACGAGCGCCTGGCGCTGCACCGAATTCGATACCGTGCGGCTGGCGAGCTTCAATCCGTCGACCAGCGGCAGCCGCGCCTCGATCATCGTCGAAAGCGTGCGCGCCAGCGAAGCGGCATGGACGTCGCGGATCAGGCGGCCGAGGAACGGCAGGCGCAGCAGCGCGCCGTCGAAACGCAGCTTGAACGCGGGATCGCGCAAGGCGCGCGCGAGGCCCAACGCACCCAGCACCAGCACGAGCAGGATCGCCCACCACCAGTCGCCGAGAAAGCGCGAAACCGCGATCACCGCGCGGGTCAGGAAAGGCAGCTGGCGGCTGGCGTTGTCGAACTGCTCGACCACCTTGGGCACGACCTTGACCATCAGCCCGGTAACCACCGCCACCGCGACGAGGCTCAGCACGACCGGATAGGCGAGCGCGGCCACGATGCGCCCACGCACCTGCGCCTGCCCTTCCAACAGGTCGGCGAGCCGGTTGGCGATGTCGGGCAGGCTTCCCGAATTCTCGCCCGCCGCGATCATCGCGCGGTAGACCGGCGGAAAGCTCGGTTCCTCGCGCCGCATCGCCTCTGCGAGCGGCAGGCCCTCGACGATGCCGGCGTGGACATTGGCGAGGATCGCGCGCGCCTTGGGCTTTTCGGTCTGGCGCGCGATCGTGCGCAGCGTCTCCTCGAGCGGACTCACCGACATCAGCGAGGCGAGCTGGCGGGTGAACAGCGCGAGCTGCTTCGCGCCAAGCCTTGGCGCGAACAGCGCAAGCCCGCTGGTGCTGACCGCCGCGCGCCTGGCCGATGCCGCCACGTCCGGCCCCACGCGCACCACGTGCCACCGGCGCGCCGCGAGCCTGACCTCCACCGCGCGCTCGTCCGCCGCCTCGATCGCGCCGCGGCGTTCGTTCCCCCTGGGGTCGATGGCGAGATAGGCGAAGCGCGCCATCAGCCTTCCGCGCGTTCTTCACGCCGGGTGATGCGCAGCGCCTCTTCCGCCGTCGTCACGCCTTCGCGCACCAGCCGCCGCGCGGCCTTGGCGAGCGTGGGCGCGTCGGCAAAGGCGTGCCTGGCGATCGCGGTCTCGTCGGCGTTTTCGTGGATCAGCCTGCGGATCGTCGCGTCGATGCGCAGCGCTTCATAGACGCCGACGCGGCCGGTGAAGCCGGTTGACCCGCAGGCCGGGCAGCCCTTGGCGGAATGGACCATCTCGCCCGGATCGAGGCCGAGCGCCGCCGCCACCGCCGGTTCGACCGGGTGCGGCTCGCGGCACTGCGGGCACAGGCGGCGCACCAGCCGCTGGGCGATCACCGCGCGCAGCGTCGATGCGAGCAGGAACGACTCCACCCCCATGTCGCGCATCCGCGTGATCGCGCCCGCCGCGTCGTTGGTGTGGACGGTCGAGAGCACGAGGTGCCCGGTCAGCGCCGCCTGCACCGCGATCTCCGCGGTCTCGCGGTCGCGGATCTCGCCGACCATCACCACGTCGGGGTCCTGGCGCAGGATCGCGCGCAGCCCGGCGGCGAAGGTCAGACCGACCTTGGCGTTGACCTGCGCCTGCCCGATCCCTTCCACTGCGTATTCTACCGGGTCCTCGACCGTGAGGATATTGCGCTGGCCGTCGTTCAATTGGCGCAGGCCGGCATAGAGCGTGGTCGTCTTGCCCGAACCGGTCGGCCCGGTGACCAGCACGATCCCGTTGGGCTCGGCCAGCGCGCCCCGCAGCACGCGCGCGGCATGGTCGTCGAGCCCGAGGTGTTTCAGGTCCAGCCCGGCGTTCTCCTTGTCGAGCAGGCGCAGCACCACGCGCTCGCCCGCGCGGCTGGGCAGCGTCGAGACGCGCGCGTCGACCAGCTTGCCGGCAAGGCTGAGCGAGATGCGCCCATCCTGCGGCACGCGCCGCTCGGCAATGTCGAGCCGGGCCATGACCTTGATGCGGCTGACCAGCACCGGCGCGACGTGCGGCGGCATGCGCAGCTTTTCGGCGAGCACGCCGTCGATCCGCATGCGCACGACCAGCGCCTGTTCGTAGGGCTCGATGTGGATGTCCGACACGCCCTGCCGCACGGCCTCGGCGATGAGGCCGTTGATCAGGCGGATCGCGGGGGCGTCGTCGGCCGAATCGAGCAGGTCTTCCGCCGTGGGCAGGCCGAGCGCGAGCGGGTCGAGCGTATCGTCCGCCAGTCCCATGTCGCCCGCCACGGCCGCCGCCGCACCATCGAGCGAATAGGTTTCCGCCAGCCGCTTGTCGAAAGCCCGCGCATCGACACGCTCCACCGCCACCGGGCGGCGCAGCGCGCGGCGCACCTCGAGCAGCACCAGCGGGTCTGCGCCCTCGCGCATTGCCAGTTGCGCGATTTCGCCGCCGCCGGGCGCGAGCAGCACGCCGCGGTCGCGCGCGAAGGGGTAGGGCACTTCGGGAGCCGCGCGCGGGACGGCAGGCGCCGCGCCGACCGCCTCGGCCAGCGCCGCTTCGTCCGCCACCGCGTCGCTGTCCCGGCTGGCGTCCATCGGGTCAGGGTCCCCCGGGCGGCAGTTCACCGTCGATCCTGGCCTTTTCGACAGGCGCGGGAAGCGCACCCTGGGCGGAGGCCTGAGGACGGATCACCGTATCGGCGGGCTGATCGGGCGCCACGGGCATCGCCGCGCCGAGGTAATCGGTCACCAGCTCGTCGATCCCCGGCTCGTGCCTGGGGTCGAAGGCCGACTGCGCGCCGCGGATCGCGCCCATGCGCCGCGCCGCGAGCGCCTGCCGTTCGGCATAGGTGTGGAGGATCGTCGGTCGGATGAAGACCATCAGGTTGGTCTTCACGTGGCTCTTGCCGCGCGACTTGAACAGCTCGCCCAGCAGCGGGATATCGCCGAGCAGCGGCACCTTCTCGATCGTGCGCCGCTCGTTGTCGTCGAGCAGCCCGCCGAGCACGGCGATCTCGCCGTCGTGGACGGTCAGCGTGGTCTTGATCTCGCGCTTGTTGACGATCAGCTCGGAATTGTTCGCCGAGACCGGCCCGGCGATCGAACTGACCTGCTGGCGCAGATCCAGCCGCACTTCGTTCCCGGCGTTGATCTGCGGCGTGACGTCAAGCTCGATGCCCACGTTCTGGCGCTGGATCGTGCGGAAGGTGTTCTGGAAGTTCGCGCCCAGCGCCTCGCCGGTCGAAACCGGGATTTCCTGCCCGAACAGGATCGAGGCGGGCACGTTGTTGTTGGTGGTGATGTGCGGGGTCGAGAGGATGTTCGAATCGGTGTCGGCCTCGACCGCGTTGAGCAGCACGCCAAGGTACTGGTTCTGCCCCAGCGTGGTGTAGCCGCCCAGGTACCCGCCCTGCGCGCCGAGCGCGGCCTGCGCGGCCTGCTGGCGCAGGAGGTCGCCGGTGGCGCTGTTGGTGGAGGTGGTGACGGTCGAGCCGTTGATCACCGTGGTGGTCGAATCGATCTTGTCGGCGAGCAACCCGCCCGCCAGCGTCACGATGTTGGGCGCGGCGTTTGAGAAGTTGGTCGCGGCAAAGGGCATGTCCTTGCCGCCGAGCAGGAACTGCAGCCCCAGCTTTCGCGCGACGTTGTTCGAGACCTCGACGATCACCGCTTCGACCAGAACCTGGTCCTGCCGCACGTCGAGCTGGCGGATCACTTCGGTCAGGCGCCGCTGGACGTCCTGCGGGCCCGAGATGATGATCGCGTTGGCGCCGGGATAGCGCGTGATCGTGGCGGTCCCGGCCTCGTTGGCGAGCCTGATCGGCCCGCTGCCCATGCCGCCGCTGGTCGCGCCGGTGGGGCTGGAATTCCCGGCGATCTGGCCCGGCCCGGCGCTCGACGTCACCGTGCCGCCGCTGCCGCCCGCCGCCGACTGGCCGGTCGTCCCGCCCACGCCGCCCAGCGAAGCCGGCGCGGCCGAGCCCGAGGCGACCTCGTCGCCGCCGCTGCCGCCCGCCAGCCGCTCGAGCACAGGCACCAGCGCCGCCGCGTCGGCATAGTCGAGCCACACGACCTTGATCTCGCCCCCCGTGCCCGCCTTGGCGTCAAGCTGGCGGGCGATATCGGCGAGCTTCTTGAGCGCGCCCGGCTCGCCGCGCATCAGGACGGAGTTCGAGCTGTCGACCGGGACCACGGTGGCGAGCGAGCGCCCGTCCCCGGCGCCCTGCGACAGGAGCTGGGTCAGCGCGGTCGCGATCTCGCGCGCGCCGGCATGCTCCAGTGTGACCACCTGCGTCGATGCCGCGCTCGCCTGGTCGATCTCGGACACCAGCGTGCGGATGCGGCGCAAATTGTCCGCATAGTCGACGATGACCAGCGAATTGCCCGCCTTGTTCGCGGTGATCGAGCCTTCGTGGCTGACCAGCGGGCGCAACGTCTCCACCGCCTGCGCCGCGTCGATGGTGCGGAGGCGAACGATCTCGGTGATCATCTGATTCCGCGCCGCACCCTTGCTGCCGATCTGGCTGGGCTGCGTCGCCGCGCCCTCGGCGGGCTGGATGCGGAAGGCGCCGTTGGTGGTCGGCACCGCGACGAGCCCGTTGGCGCGCAGCGTGGAGAGGAACACCTCGAAATATTCCGAACGCGTCAGCGGACGGTCGGAGACCACGCTGATCTTCCCCGTCACGCGCCCGTCGACGATGAAGGTGCGCCCCGTCACCTGCGCGGCGTCGGCCACGAAGGCGCGCACGTCGGCATCGCGCACGTTGAGCGTGTATTGCGCCATCGCGGCGGTCGGCGCGGCGAGCGCGAGCGCCGCGGCGCAGGCAAGGAGCTTGCGGAGATTCATTGCGCCAACGTGATTGCGAGGGGAAGCTGGCGGCCGCCGCGCTTGACGGTGACCGTTACGGAAGCGCCGGGTTTGAGCTTCGCGGCGAGCGCTGAGACGTCGGCCGGTCCGGTGACGGGTGTACCCTCGACCGCCGTGACGATGTCGCCGTGCTCGAAGCCGGCGGCGCGGAAGGCGCTGCCGTCACCCGAGGGCTGGACTTCGAGACCCGCGACGCTGCCGCCCGCAGCATGCGGAGCGAAGAGAATCCCGGCGCGCGCCGCCTCCATGGTCAGCCCTTGCGGCGCGGTCTCGCCCGGCGTCATGACAGGGTGTTCGGCGACCACGGCCCGTGCGTCGGGCGCGTCCTTCGACTGGTCGATGTAGAGCATCTCCTTCGCGCCCGAGTGGTCGAGCGTCACCGAATCGAACGCGACTCCCGCCAGCTTGACTCCCGGCTGGACTTCCTCGCCAACGCGATAGACCTGCTGCACGCCGTCCGCCCCGGCGATGATCGCGCTGCCCGCGCCGCCCGGCGTCGCGCGCGTGGCATAGAGCGTGAGCGCCAGCGAAGTCACAGCGTCGGCCTGGCCTTGCGTGGCCTGGGCCGCCGCCCGGCGGTCGAACGGGTCGATCGCTGCGAACAGCGCGGCGCGCGCGGGAGCCGGCATCTCCTCGACGCCGCGCGGGCGCCACGGTCCCAGCGGCGATACCGGCGTGACGAGCGCCCACACGATCGCCGCGGCCAGTGCCGCGATTGTCGCGGCGAGCAGCCACCACAGCACGTGGTGGAGCCCCGGTACGGCCAGTCGCCGCCCGCCGAGGCTCACATCTTCCCGCACGAATCGCACCCTGGCGCGCCCTCCTCGCCGTTCGGGACTTAGCGCGCCAAATCGGATTCACCAACGCGGCGAGTCGACGATGGCCGGGGAGGCGGGTAGGAATCCTGGCAATGCCCTCCCTCCCCCCCTCGCTCCACCGGCTTGCCCTGCGCATCGCGCAGCCGCTGCGCCTGCGCTGGTGGAAGCTGGCGCGCGTGACAACCACCGGATGCCGCGTGGTGGTCGAGAACGCGCGCGGCGAGGTGCTGATGATCCGTCACACCTATTACTTCCCCGACGCCTGGATGCTGCCCGGCGGCGGCGTGGCGCGCGGCGAGGACCCGTGCGAAACCGCGGTGCGCGAAGTGCGCGAGGAGACCGGCTGCCGGATGGAAAACGCCGTGCGTTTCGGCGTGGCGGTCGAGCGCCACGGCGGCTGGACCAACCGGGTCCACCTCGTCGCGGGCACGACCGCCGACGCGCCGCTGGCTGACGGGCGCGAAATCGCGGAGGCGCGGTTCTTCGCGGTCGAGGCTCTGCCCGGCACCGCAAGCCCGCTGTGGCGAGAACGGATCGCGCTGTGGCTGGAGCGGGAGGGCGCGCGCACGGCCCCGAACTGCCCCTCAGACATCTAGGGTCAGGACCCATTAATCGCATCTTCGAGGCGCCGGAATGGCGAACATATCGGGCCGAAAGGCGCGCCGCGAAGGCTGGTTGCCTTTGCCAGCGCCTTTCGGATCGAGATGGAAGCCATTCCGGCGTCGCGGAGCGATTTGACCAAAATGGCCCAGCGCTGCGTTGGATAGTCTTGGAATAGAACCACTATTCCTGCGCCTATCCGCCTTGCGCTGAGCCATTTTGCTTCAAACCTCGAAGGTGCGATCAATGGGTCCTGACCCTAGAACGGCAGGTTCTCCTGCACCGCCTCCCCCGGCGCAAGGTGGCCATCGGCCTCGTCCTCTTCTCCCTCGAGCGCGGAAAGCGTCAGTCCCATCAGCCGGACCGGCTGCGGCAGCGGCAGGACCGAATCGAGCAGTTCGCGCGACAGCCGGACGAATTCGCCCTTGTCCTCGATCGGCCGCGCCAGCGAGCGTGCCTTGGTCATCGGCTTGAAGTCGGCGAACTTGAGCTTCAGCGTCACCGTCCGCCCTCTGGCGCCGCTGCGTTCGATGCGCTCCCACACGATGCCGATGATCCTCTCGAGCACGTCGCGCAGGGCGTGCCCGGTCGAGATGTCCCGGTCGAAGGTGCGCTCGCCGCCCACCGACTTCCTCGGCCGGTCGGCGCGCACGCGGCGCAGGTCGATCCCCCGCGCGGCGCGGTAGAGGTAGTCGGCGAAGCTGCCGAAGTGCTCGCGCAGGAAACGGATGTCCTTGCCCGCGAGGTCCGCCCCGGTGCGGATACCCAGCGCCGCCATCTTCTCCGCCCCGCGCGGCCCCACGCCGTGGAAGCGCGAGACGGGAAGCGACTGCACGAAGGCCGCGCCCTCGCCCGGACGGATCACGCACAGGCCGTCGGGCTTGTTCTGGTCGCTGGCGAGCTTGGCGAGGAACTTGTTGTACGAAACCCCCGCGCTCGCCGTCAGTTGCGTTTCGGCCTTGATGCGCGCGCGGATCAGTTCGGCGATGCGCGTGGCCGAACCGATGCCCTTCAGGTCCTCGGTCACGTCGAGATAGGCCTCGTCAAGGCTCAGCGGCTCGACGTGCGGGGTGTAGTCGAGGAACACCGCGCGGATCTGCTTCGACACCGCGCCATAGACATCGAAACGCGGCTTGCGGAAGATGAGATCGGGGCAGAGCTTGACCGCCCGCGCCGAGGGCATCGCGGAACGCACTCCGTACCGGCGCGCCTCGTAGCTCGCCGCCGCCACCACCCCGCGCGCCGACGCTCCTCCCACTGCCACCGGCAGTCCGCGCAGCGAGGGATCGTCGCGCTGTTCGACGCTGGCGAAGAAGGCATCCATGTCGACATGGATGATCTTCCTCAGGCCCGGCCCGGTCTCTTCCGGTTCGGCCGTTGCGTCGTGCGTTGCGCTCACAGGGCGAGGTCAGGCCGCGATCAACCGCCGGGATAGATGCGCACGCTGCTGGCGACCGAATCGGCGACGTGCTCCTTGGTGATCACGCCGACGACATCATCGCCGCGCGGCACGCCGTGACCCGCGACGACCACCGCCATGTTGCCGCGCTTGCGCCACATCCGGTCGATCACGTCGAACACCACCGTGGCTTCGCGAACCACGGCGAAATCCCTGATGGCAACATCGCCGATCGTCACGCCGGTACTGGCGCCCTCGAGTCCGCGCCTGAGCCCGGTGTTGACGCGCAGCACGCCGAACAGGTGGCCGTCGTGCCGGGTCACCACGATGTGGCGCAGCCGGCCTTCCTCGTGCCCGTGTTCGCGCAGCACCTCGTCGAGCGGGGTGTCGTCGGGCAGGATCAGCACGTCGGGGTCCATGACATCCTTGGCGCGGCGCACGAGGAACATGTTGGCGTGGAGCGCCTTGGGGATCACCCGCCCGCGCCGGACCAGCTTGAGCGTGTAGATGTTCTCGCTCGACAGCACGCGCCGCACGCCCACGCTCAGCGCCACGGCGACGATCATCGGCATGACGATGTCGTAGCTGCGGGTCATCTCGAAGATCATCACCACCGCGGTCATCACCGCGCCGGTGCCGCCGCCGACCATCGCCCCCATGCCGACCATGGCGAAGGCGGGCACGCTCAGCGCGATCGGGAAGCCCGCCGAAGTGAGCAGCGCCGCGAAGCCGCCCCCCAGCGTCGCGCCCATGAACAGCGAAGGCGAGAAGATGCCGCCCGACGATCCCGAGCCCAGGCTCAGCGTGGTGGCGAGCCCCTTGCACACGAACAGCAGAAGCAGCAGCAGGACAGTGGTGCGGCTGCCGGTCAGGATCGCCTCGACCGTCGCGTAGCCAACACCCTCGACATAGTAGTCGCCCAGCGTCAGCATCAGCAGGTACATCATCACGCCGACCAGCAGCATGCCGAGCATGTGGCGCAGGTAGCGCGAGCCGATCCGGTCGAACAGGTCCTCGACCACGTGCAGCCCCCGCACGAATCCCGCCGCCGCGACGCCGGTGATCGCGCCGAGCACCGCGAACAGCAGCAGCACGATCAGCGCGTCGCCCTCGCCCGCGATCGGGGGTAGCCGGGGCACCATGAAGGCGGGCTGGTCGCCCAGCACCCAGCGGCTGATGAAGGTCGCGGTGCCTGTCGCCAGCGCAACGGGGAGGAAGGTGCTCGCGCTCACTTCGGGCATCATCAGCTCGATGGCGAACATGACCCCGCCGATCGGCGTGTTGAACGTGGCCGCAATGCCCGCCCCCGCGCCTGCCGCGACCAGCGTGATGCGCTGCCCCGGCATCATCCGCACCACCTGGCCGAGCGTCGAGCCCATCGCCGAACCGATCTGGATGATCGGCCCCTCGCGCCCGACCGACGAGCCGGTGCCGATCGCCAGCGCCGAGGCGAGCGACTTCACCACCGCCACCACCGGGCGGATGATCCCGCCCTTGTAGTAGATCGCG
>JAJXVK010000260.1 GCA_021782155.1 Pseudomonadota bacterium | reverse complement strand
GCTCGTTGCTGTTGCTCGCGATCTATGTCCGCTGGGGCCGGACGCCCGCCGATCCCGGGGCGGAGCAGGGCGAGGTGCCCTTCCCGGTGATGGTGATCAAGGGATCGAGCCATTGCGGCGCGGGGTGCACCTTGGGCGACATCATCGCCGAATGGACCGCCTTTGCCTTTCCGGCCGTCGCGGTGTGGTTCGGCTGGCAGAGCTGGTTTGCCGACAAGATCTTCGCGATCTGGCTGCTCGATTTCCTGCTCGCCTTCCTGATCGGCGTGGTGTTCCAGTATTTCACCATCAAGCCGATGCGCGATCTCTCGGTCGGCGCCGGCATCCGGGCGGCGGTCAAGGCCGACACCGCCTCGATCAGCTCGTGGCAGGTGGGGATGTACGGGGTGATGGCGCTGATCCAGTTCGCCTGGTTCAGGCCCGCTTTCGGCGCCACGGCACAAGTGAACACGCCCGAATTCTGGTTCGCGATGCAGCTCGCCATGCTCGGCGGTTTCGCAACCGCCTACCCGGTCAACTGGCTGCTGATCCGGATCGGCTGGAAGGAAGCGATGTAAGCCAGGCTTGCGCCGGATTATTGGGATGAACCCATGCGTGAGACTTAAGACCGCGCAGGCTTGGCCTTGCGCCCGCCCGCGTTTTCCGCCGCCACCGCCACGCGGCCGCTGCGCTCGAGCTTGCCCCAGCCGACCGTCCAGCCGCCGATCGCCGAGGAGATCGCGCGCAGCACCACCCAGTACATCACCTGGCGATAGACGATCCGCTGCGCGATCAGCAGCGGCGCCGGGAAGCGCTTGCCATGCCCGTCGAGGCGGTAGGCGATCCAGCCGCACGCCACGTCGACCGCGGTGAAGGCCAGCCAGTACAGCCCCATCATGCTGACATCGCCGCTGGTCTGCGCCCAGCCATGCGCCATGACCCGCAGGATCGTCGACAGGATCGACAGCACCAGCGCGAGATCGATCAGCGGCGACACCGCCGCCAGCACGATCTGGAACACCCAGGCTTGCGGCATGCCGATCCAGGCGAGGCCGGTGGGATTGCCGCTGCGCAGCACGCCGCGGTGCTTCCACAGGCATTGCAGCGTGCCGAAGGCCCAGCGATAGCGCTGCTTGGCGAGCGCCTTGAAGCTTTCGGGCGCCTCGGTCCAGGCGGTGGCGCGCGGGTCGTAGGTCACGGTCCAGCCGGCACGCTGGATCGCGATGGTGAGGTCCTGATCCTCCGCCAGCGTATCCTCGGGATAGCCGCCGACCTCGTCGAGTGCGGCGCGCCGCCATGCGCCGACCGCGCCGGGCACTACGGTCATGGCATCGAAGCCTGCGAGCGCGCGGCGTTCGAGGTTCTGCGCGGTGATATATTCGATCGCCTGCCAGCGGGTGACGAGGTTGACGCGGTTGCCGACCCGCGCATCGCCCGCCACCGCGCCCATCTCCGGATCGGCGAACCAGCGCGCGAGGCGGCGAATGGTGGTTTCCTCGAACTGGGTATCGGCATCGAGCGCGATGATCACCTCGCCGCTCGCCTGCGCCATCGCGCGGTTGAGCGCCGCGGCCTTGCCGCCGTTCTCCAGCGTCAGCAGCGTCACCCTCGGTTCGTCGGCAAAGGCTTCCGAAACGATTGCCGAGGTGCGGTCCTTCGATCCGTCGTCGGCGACGATCACCTCGAGCGCGGGATAGTCGCTCGCCAGCACCCGCGCGACCGAGGAGGCGATCACCCGCTCCTCGTTGTAGGCCGGAATGATGACCGAGACGCTTGGGGTAAGCGTCGGCGGATCCGCCCGAAGGCGACGGCTCTGCCACCACGCCAGCCCCGCCATGATGATCGCGCGGGTGATCCCGAGCGTGATCGCGACATAGAATATCCACGTCAGCAACAGGCCAAGGCCCGCCAGCAGCAGGAAGATCGCCTCGTCGACCCGCACGCTGGTGAGATCGCTGCCCGAAATCACCGGCATCGCGGCGCTGCGCGGAATTCCGGCGAGCGCCGAGGCGGGCACGAAGTGATAGCCTTCGGCGCGCAGCCGGTTGATGATCAGCGGCAGCGCGGCAACCGTCTGCGAACGGTCGCCGCCGCCGTCGTGCAGCAGCACCACGTTGACCGTGCGGTCGGGGTTGGAGCCATGGACCGCATCCATCACATTGTTGACGATCTGCGTCACGCCCGGGCGCTGCCAGTCCTCGGCGTCGGCGTGCAGCCCGACGATGGTATAGCCCAGCTGCTGGGCGAGCAGCGCCGGCGCGAGTTCGTCCTCGGTGGTCGGTTCCGCGTCGCCGAAATAGGGCGCGCGGAACAGCGTCATGCGGTGGCCGGTATAGGCTTCGATCACCCGCTGGGTCGCGTTGATCTGGAGCCGTGCCTCCTCGTCAGAGGTCTTGGCGAGATTGGGGTGGGTATAGGTGTGGTTGCCGATCTCGCCGCCGTCGGCGACGACGCGGTTGACGATTTCCGGGTGGGCGAGCGCGTTCTCGCCGATCATGAAGAAGGTGCCCGGCACGTGCATCCGTTCGAGCACGTCGAGGATCTGCGGCGTCCAGGTTCCGTCAGGGCCGTCGTCGAAGGTCAGCGCGATCGCCTTGGGATCGGCGCCGCCGGTCCGCTGGACGACCGTGGGCGTGGGCAGCGAATGGAACTGCTCGTTGCCGATCAGCCCGTCGGATTCGAAGCTGATCGACCTTTGGCCATCGGTCGGGGTTGCGGTGATCCTCAGGATTTCGCCCGAACCCTCGATATCGCTGTTGAGCACTTCCTGGAGCCGCGATAGATCGGGCTGGCCGCCATGACGGAACGCCTTGAGCGAGGACCAGAAATCGGGGTCTTCGGTGCCCAGCCGCCACAGCGCGATATCGTCGATGCCGAGCCGCTTCAACGCCTGCATCTGGTTCCAGGCGGTCGCCGCATCGAGCATCCAGACGGTGTGCTGGCCCGCGTCGTCGCTGAAGGCGAAGCCGGGATTGCCGCTCTGCTTGTCGAAGGTGATCGGCGCGTCGTTGTCATGCGCCTCGAGCCAGGCCTCCTCGACCGAGAGGCCGTCGGCGGTCTTGCCATGCCAGTCATAG
>JAJXVK010000049.1 GCA_021782155.1 Pseudomonadota bacterium | reverse complement strand
CCGCGCCTACCACGAGCTGGCGCTGGCCGATTCGCTGCTCGGCGAGCATCGCCCGGTGCTCGTCGCCATGGCGGCCGCCGAGCCGGATAACTCGACGGTCGTTCCGTTCGCGCCTCGCCGCCGTTGGATGATCGGCGCGGTCGTGGCCGCCGCGGCAGCAGCATTGGCGGTCGTGGTCGTCCCGTCGCTCCGGCCGAAGTCGGACATCATCTACCGCACCGGCGGGGCCGCGCGCTCGATCGCGCTTGCCGACGGCTCGGCGATCGAGCTCGCGCCGCGCTCGCGACTGACGCTCGAACATGGCGACGAGGCGCGCCTCGCGCTCGAAGGCGGTGCGTTCTTCGATATTCGCCACGATCCCGCGCGGACCATGCGGATCGTCGCGGGACCAGCCACCATCCAGGACATCGGGACGCGCTTCGATGTCCAGACCACGCCGCAGACGGTGCGGGTGGGAGTCGTCGAAGGGCATGTCGACGTCGTGTCCGACTCGCTGGCGCAGCCGGTCGTGCTGCATGCCGGACAGGGCCTCAGCTTCGACGCCGCCGCGCATAGCGCTACGGTCAGGACAGAGGCGGCGAGCGTGATCGGCGTTTGGCGTTCCGGTCGGCTGAGCTACCAGGATGCGCCATTGGCACTGGTCGCCAGCGATCTTGGCCGTTATGCGGGCATCTCGGTGAAGGTCGCCAACGGCCTTGAAGATGAACGTTTCTCCGGGACCCTGGTCGTAAGCGATGGACAAGCGGCGGTTCGCGACCTTTCGCAGCTCATGGGGCTGGCGCTTGACCGCGACGCTGGCGGCTATCGGCTCGATCCCGCTCGCCACTGACGCCCAAGCCCGCGAATCCGGGGACAATCGGACGATCGCCATAGACGTGGCCGCGCAGACGCTGGCGCGCGCGCTGGACGAACTTTCTCGCGAGGCGGACATCTCGATCGGCATGTCGGGTTCGCTGCCCGCGGTGCGCAGCCGCGCCGTGCAAGGCCGCATGCGCATCGACGAAGCGCTGGCGCGGCTGCTCGCCGGCACCGGGCTGGTCGCGCATCGCGTTGGGCCAACCGCCTGGCGGATAGAGCTTGCGCTCGCCCCGGCGGTCCGGATGCACGGTGCCAGCACGACCGTCGCGCATGCTCGCACGGAGCCTGCGCCGCCGATCGTGGTCAGCGCGGCCAAGCGGGAAACCGCACTGCTGGCCTTGCCGCTGTCGGTTTCGGTGGTGCAGATTGCGCCCGAGCGCCGGGATAGCGCGGCGGCGGGGAGCAATGCCGTTTCATTGAACGCCGAAGGCGTGACGCTGACCGGACTCGGTCCGGGCCGCAACCGCATGTTCCTGCGCGGCGTGGCGGACAGTCCGTTCAGCGGCGAAAGCCAGTCCACGGTCGCGGTGCTGCTCGACGACGCACGGGTGACATACGCCGCCCCCGATCCCGACTTGCGGCTGGTCGACGTCGCCCGGGTCGAGGTGCTCAAGGGTCCGCAGGGTGCGCTCTACGGGACCGGGGCGCTGGGCGGGATCTACCGCATCGTCACCAATCGGGCCGATGTGGACCACTGGGCGGCGCGCGCCACGCTGGGCGCCGAGACGGTTACCGGCAGCGGCAAGGGAATGCAGGGCTCGGCGACGGCCAACCTCGTGCTGGCGCGGCACCTCGCGGCGCTGCGCCTGGTCGGCTACTCGGCTTACGAACCGGGCTGGATCGAGACGGGCAACCGGCGCAACGCCAATTCCACCCGCGTCGGCGGGGCGCGCGCCGAACTCGGGATTGAGCCCTCCGCAGGCTGGCGGATTGACCTGACGGCGCAGGTTCAGCGGATGGAGACGCACGACAGCAGCTATGTCTATGCGCCGGGCGCCCGCTCGCGCCCCGCACAGGCGATGGAGCCGCACGACAACGACCTCGATCTGTTCGCGGCGCGGGCCGAGGGCAGGATTGCGGGTGCCGACGCGGTCTTCGTGACCAGCCTTTCGCGTCACGAGGTGAAGGATACGCTCGATGCCACCGTCGGCGCCGGCCAGCTGGGGCTGTCCGATCCCGCGCTGTTCCTCGATACGCGGGACTATCGCGTGTGGAACAGCGACTTGCGCCTCAGCGGCAGTCACGGTGCGGTGGGTTGGCTGGTAGGGGCGACCTATCTCGATGCGCGACAGCACGGCGTGCAGGTCATCACCGGACGGGTTTCCGGAGCAGCGGAAACCGTTCACGATGTGATCACCGACAGCACCGAGACTGCGCTGTACGGGGACGCCTCGCTGCCGTTTGGCGGGGGCTTCGCCATCGATGGCGGCGCGCGCCTTTCCCGGGGCACGGTGGAGACGACGCAAAACGCCGCAGGAGGCGCAATGGACGTGCGCCACCGTGTCAACCTTGCGCCCAGCGTGGCGCTGAGCTGGCGCGACGATGACAGCGGCTTCGCCTACTTGCGCTTCGGCACGGCCTTCCGCCAGGGCGGGCTCGAGCAGGACGGACCAGGCCGGGTGCAGACGTTTTCCGGCGACGAACTCGAGACGCTCGAGGCGGGGTGGCGCAGCGGCCTCGGAGGCGTCGGCTTGCTCGACGTGAGCGTCTATTACACCTGGTGGCGCGACCTGCAATCCGACATGCTCGACGCCGAAGGGCTGATCGAGACGCGCAATGCCGGGCGTGCGCGCATTGTCGGGGTCGAGGCCAGCCTGCGCCGACCGATGCCGGGCGGCTGGCTGGTGGAAGCCGGCGCGACCTGGCAGGACGCGCGGCTGGTCCGCAATGAACTGGGCATCGTTGTCAAGGATCGCCGCCTGCCGGTCATTCCCGAATATACGCTGCGCGGATCCTTGCAGAAGCGGTGGGTTCTCGGCGCCGCCACGGCGTCGGTTCGCGCGGGTCTCCGCTACAACGGCCCGGCCCGGCTGAGCTTCGACCCCGCGCTCGACCGGCCGATGGGGCGCGTTCTCGACAGTTCAATCGAGGGGGGCCTCGAGATCGGCCGCCTCGCGCTGTCGCTCCGCATCGACAACCTGTTCGATGGCGCGGCAAGCCGCTTCGCCTATGGCAATCCTTTCAGGCTGGCCGGCATGCGCCAGTACATCCCGCAGAAACCGCGCAGCCTGACGGTTTCGATGACGCGCGAATTCTGAACCGGGGTTCGCACATGGCCGACTGAGGATGATCCCGCAGCGTGGCGTCTTTGTGGTGCAACCAACGCAAGGACCTGCATGATCCCCCGAATTTCGCGTTCGGCCGGCCCGCCCCGCTGGCTGAAGGCGCCACTGGGCGCAACGGCGCCTGGAGCGCTCGCGGTCACGGCCGACCGTTCCCTCGCGGGAGCCGTGACCGCGAGCCGGCGCCCGCGCATCGTGACCGGCCGGCTGGCCGCGCGATGCGCAGGAAAGCGGGGGTGGCCATGTTGATGCCCGTCCTGGCGCTTGCCATCCAGCCGCCGCAACCAGTGGCGGTCGTGCAGGATGTGGCGGTGGTCGCAAGCCCTGTCCCGGTCATTCCTGTTGCGCAGCGGTTGGCCGCGCTCGGCGCGGCGGGATCGGGCGACCGGTCCGCCGCGCTCGATGCGGACGGCGCCCCGGCGCCGATCACCGTGAACGGGCGCGGACCGGCGCCGCGCGAAGACCCGCTGATGCGGGTCAACGAGGATTCGTACAAGGCGGTCCAGGTGGTGGACGACGCGGTGGTTAAGCCGGCCTCCATCGTCTATCGCGGCTTGCTTCCCGGGCCGGTGCGCGACGGGCTGCACAACGTGTTGCAGAACCTCCATGAGCCCGCGGTGTTCATCAATTTCCTGCTGCAAGGAAAGCCGGGCAAGGCGATCGAGACTTTGGGGCGCTTCGCGATCAACACGACGATCGGGGTCGCCGGACTGGTCGATGTCGCGAAGCGCAAGCCCTTCGACTTGCCTTACCGTCCAAACGGCTTTGCCGATACGCTCGGCTTCTACGGGGTTGGGCCGGGGCCTTACCTCTACCTTCCGCTGATCGGTCCGACAACGGTGCGCGACCTTGGCGGCTTGCTGCTCGACAAGGCGGTGCTGCCCTTATCGGTGGGCGGCATGTTCAGGAACCCGGTCTATGCCGTCTCGACCGGCGTGGTGAAGTCGCTCGACGAACGCGTGCGCTTCGATGCGGAACTGACCTGCCTGCAGCACGCGGGCCGTCCCTACGACACCGAACGCGCGGTCTATCTTGCCAGACGGCAGGCGGAGATCGACGCGCTGAAGGGCCGATCGAACGACACCTCGGGTGGGGCCTGGCCCACAGGTCTCGAAGTGGACGGCAAGCCTTGTGTGCAACCATCCGGGGCCGGAGGCCGCACGAAATGAGGCGCAAAGCGGAATGGTCGCGGAGACAGGATTCGAACCTGCGACATCCTGCTCCCAAAGCGGAAAATATAGTATAAAAAACATACGGTTACGTGTAATCCAAGGGCAATTTTGCCCCAATGAGTTCAATGGCTTGGCGTCGGCCGGTAAACTTCACTCGTTGGTTGAAGGCTCCTGCCGTGCGAACTCGACCAGGCGCGCGAGTCTTAATAGCCGGGCGATACCTGAGCCGGCACAACCACCCGGCCCCAAAAGAAAAACCGCGGAGAGGGCGGCAAACCTCTTACGCGGTGGATACAATGGCTGTGCGGCTATTTTGCCCTTCTGCGGCAACCTGGAATCGTGTGCAAGGCGGATTGATGCTGCCAGTCGCTCTTGAGCAACGGGTAGACTGCGCTCAACACTTGCCGCGACATGTAGTCGGACAGTAGCAGCCCGAAGACCAGCGCCAGCGCCAGCACCAGCCAAGCATAGGGACTCGGCCGTGTTCGAGTTACGTAGGCGCCGGCGTTTGGCTCGGGCGCGGACTGCCGGTTCATGCCGCTGCGGTGCGTCTTACCCACTTGCTGGTCGCCGAGACGTCGAGAATTTCGCCTCCTTCGCGCTTCCAGCCTGTGAAGCCCGATTCAAGATGGGCGACCCTGGCATAGCCCATGTCCAGCAGCGCCAGGGTGGCATAGACCGAACGCCCGCCCCCGGCGCAGAAGACGATGATATCGCCTTCCTCCTTGAAGAAATCGCGGAAATAGGGGCTGGCGGGATCGGCCCAGAATTCCAACATGCCGCGAGGAACGTGCCGTGATCCCGGAATGGTGCCGAGCTCAACCACTTCCTGAATCTCGCGAAGGTCGATCAGCAAGGTCCTGCCTTCAGCGATGGCCTCGTGCGCGGCTTTTACATCGTCGACCGACAGGTTGACGATATCCGCCTCAAGGCGATTGGTTTCCGCGAATACGTTCTTGATCGCCATGACTTGCTTCGCTTGTGAAATGTCGATGCTATCAGGCCTGCGGCCGATCGCCCAGAACGGTTACCCGAACACCGACGCGGGTATGCGGCGCGTAGTCGAAGATCGCGTGGTGCTGGGTGCAGCGATTGTCCCAGAACACCATGTCGTTCTGGTTCCAGGATACCCGCATGCAGATCGCCGGGCTGGTCTCCACATGGCGGAACAGCAGGTCGAGCACGGTCTTGCTTTCCGCCTGCGACAATTCGGGGATGCGCACGGTGAAGGCCGGGCTGACGAACAGTGTCTTGCGCCCGGTTTCGGGGTGGCGCACCACCACCGGGTGGGTGGTTTCCGGATAACCGCCCTCGGGGATCGGAAAGCCGTAGAGCCGGGGCAGGACTTCGCCGCTGTGCACGGCGGTCAGACCCTCGATGAACTTCTGCATGGTTGGTGAGAGCGTTTCGTAAGCGAGGCACATGTTCGCGAACATCGTGTCGCCACCATAGCCGGTTTCGGGCATCTCCTTCATGTAGAGCATCGAGCCCATAGGCGGCCGTTCTTCGAGCGTGGCGTCCGAATGCCAGCCCTCGCCGATCGCGACCTTGGAGGTGCTGTCATTCCGCACCTCGAGGATTTCAGGGTTGGGCACCTTCTTGGCGAGGAGGACCGGGTGGCAATGCAGCTTGCCCCACTTCAGCCCGAAGGCGCGATGCTGTTCCTCGGTCATGTGCTGATCGCGGAAGACCAGCACCATGTTTTCATGCAGCGCGACGCGCAGTTCGGCGAGTTGTTCGTCGCTGACGCCCTTGGACAGATCGACGCCGCCGATTTCCGCGCCGATCGTGCAGGTCAGCGGCCGGACCGAGATGGTCTGGTAGGCGTGACGCGGCTGGGCATTCCAGGCCTTGATGGCTTCGAGTCCAAAGCTGTCCATTTTCCGATCTCCCGTTGAATGCGCCTCCCGTGTTACCGGGCTTGGTTGGAAGCGGCGCTGGTCTGATTGCCGGGATAGGGTGGGCTTGACCTCAGGGATTGACATATTCTGCCATTCACTTGACAAATATTCACATGTCGAGCGGTTCAACAATCCACCTGACCCGCAGCGCCGCGATCTACGGCTTTGGTGATGTGCTGGCGCGGTTAGGGCATGAGCCGCACAGGTTGGTGCACCAGGCAGGTCTGCCATACGCCTGCCTTAGCGAAGCCGAGCTGCGCATACCGACGCACGCCATGCTGCGCCTGCTGGAAAGCGCGGCCGAACAGACCGGGGTACATGACCTGGGGCTGCGGATTGCGGCAAACCGCCCGGATTCAAGCTCGGGCGCCTTTGGCGTCATGGTCCGCGACCAGGCGACTTTGCGTGAAATGCTGCAGGCGATGGTCCAGAATATCTGGATCCAGATCGAAGGTTTAATCTTCGCTCTGGAAGAGCAAGATGGTCTGGCGACGTTCGCGATCGAATTTGTCGATCCGCAAGGCCAGGGCGTCACCCAAGCGGTCGAACTGGTCGCGGCCAACATCGCGCGAAGCCTGCAACACGTGCTTGGGCCTTACTGGGAGCCGGAGATGGTCATCTTCCGGCACAGCAAGCCGGAAAGCGTGAGTGCCCATCTGACGGCATTTCGCCGGGTCCCCTTCTTCATGCACGATCGCAACGCGATCGTGATGCTATCGGCTCACCTTGATCGATCGATGCCCCGAGCCGATCCCGAGGCGGCGAAACATCTCGCGCATTATCTGCAGCTGATCGCCGGTTCGCGTCAGCAGGACTTCATCGGCAAGGTGCGGCAACTGATCGCTGCCCTGCTTCCGCAGGGCCTGTGCCGGATGGATCGGCTTGCACGGCAACTGGATATCCACGAGCGCACCTTGCACCGCCGGCTCGAGGCGGAAGGAACCAGTTTCGGCCAATTGCTCCTGGAAGTGCGGACCGAGTTGCTGGAAACCTATCTCGCACCAGGCCAGCGCTCATTGACTGAAATTTCCGAGCTCCTCGGTTTTTCCAGCCTCAGCGCATTCTCGCGCTGGAAGCGTGGCCTTTCACGGCAGCCGAACGCGCTCCTGTCAGAATAAGTCAACTCCACGTCCGAATCCGACAACTCCCGCGATGCTCGATTTCGTATCGAGCTTCAGTGGCCGCCAAAGATGGCCGTGCATCCAAACCGGACAGCACAAGCGGGAGAATGCCAGTGGAAACCGACCAGTCCGGCAAGCGCGGCCACGCGCCGACCTTCGATGCGATTATCATCGGTGCCGGGCTGGCCGGGATGCAGCAGTTGCACCTTCTGCGCGGGCTGGGGCTCAGCGTCCGGGTCTATGAAGCAAGCGACGATGTTGGCGGCACCTGGAACATCAGCCGCTATCCCGGCCTGCGCCTCGATTCCGAGAGTCACACCTATGCCTATGCCTTCGATGACGAGATTCTCCAGGAGTGGAACTGGACCGAACGCTTCGTCGGCCAGGCCGAGCTGTCGCGCTATTTCCGCCATGTCGCCGACAAGCTCGATCTGCGGCGCGACATCGTGTTCGACACCAGGGTCGAACGCGCCAGCTTTGATGAAGCGCGCGATCTGTGGGTGGTGGACACTTCGGACGGTGCCCGCGCCGAAGCGCGTTTTCTGATCAGCTGCATCGGCGCGCTGGTGGCCGCACCGCAAATGCCGCGGATCGCCGGGATCGAAAGCTTCGCCGGCGAGGCCTATCACACCAATGCCTGGCCGCGCGATCGCGAGGTCAGCTTCGCGGGCAAGCGCGTCGCGGTGATCGGCACCGGGGCAACCGGCGTGCAGATCGTCCAGGAGGTGTCCAAGACCGCCGGACACCTGACCGTGTTCCAGCGCACGCCCAACTGGTGCGCACCGCTGGGCAACGGGCCGATCAGCCAGGCCGAGATGGACAAGATCAAGGCCAACTACAAAGACATCTTCGCCCGCTGCAAGGCCACTTACGCTCAGTTCGATCACCAGATCGACTTTCGTAGCGCGCTTGAAGTTTCCGAGGAAGAGCGCGAGGCGCTGTTCGAGCAGCGCTATAACGAACCGGGCTTCAGCATCTTCCTGGGCGTGTTTATCGACTGCCTGTTCGATCCGCGCGCCAATGCGCTGCTGAGCGATTTCGCTGCGCGCAAGATCCGCCAGCGCGTGCATGATCCCAAGACGGCCGAGGTCCTGATCCCCAAGGACCACGGCTTCGGATCGCGGCGCCTGCCGCTCGAGACCAACTACTACGAGGCCTACAACCGCGACAACGTATCGCTGATCGATTGCCGCGCGACCCCGATCGAGGAAATCACGCCGGGCGGTATCCGCACCAGCGAATGCGAACATCCCTTCGACATGATCATCTACGCCACCGGGTTCGATGCCGTGGTCGGCCCGCTTGCGCGGATCGACCTGCGCGGGATCGGCGGCCGCGCGCTCAAGGACAAGTGGGCCGACGGTCCGGTTTCGTGGATGGGGATGCACACCAACGGCTTTCCCAACCTGTTGATCGTCGGCGGGCCCAACAGTTCGGCAACGCTGTGCAATGTACCACGCTGCATCGAAGATATGGTCGGCTGGACCACCCAGCTGATTGCGCACACGCAGACCAGCGGCCACCGCCGGTTCGAAGTGACCGAAGCGGCCGAGCAAGGCTGGACCGATGCCGTGCTGACCGCCGCAGAGCAGACTCTCGCCGGGCACGTCGATTCCTGGTTCACCGGGGTCAACAGCAACATCGACGGGCGTCAGAAGCGCCGCTTCCTGCTCTATCCGGCGGGTGCGGTGGCCTACCGCGAGGAGCTCGAAGCCTCGGCCGCGCACACCTATCCGCAACTGACCTTCGCCTGAGGAGACGAGCCATGAAATGGACCATCGGCGATATCACCGTGACCGCGATCGTCGAGCACGAGATGACGGGTTTCGAAGTGATCATGCCCGCTGCCACGCCCGATCGGATCGCCTCAGCCGCGTGGCTTTGCCCGGATTTCGTGGACGAGAACGGCAGCCTTAAAGGTGCGGTCCAGGCCTTCGTGGTCGAGACGCCCGGTTGCCGCATGGTGATCGACACCTGCGTCGGCAATGACAAGAACCGGCTGGCGATGGCGCAGTGGAACCAGCACCACGGTCCGTTCCTCGAGCGGATGCGGCAGGCCGGGTTCCCGCCGGAAAGCATCGATTTCACCATCTGCACTCATCTCCATGTCGATCATGTCGGCTGGAACACCTATCTTGAGGGCGGGGTGTGGAAGCCGACCTTTCCCAATGCCCGCTACCTGTTTGCCAAGGCGGAGTTCGACTTCTGGCAGGAGGCGCTGAAAGCCCCGGCGCTGTCGCTGGCCGATGCCGGCAATCCGACCGAACTGTTCAGCGCGGCGGGCGACGCCGATACCCGCACTGCCCACGCAGATTCGATCCAGCCCGTGGTCGATGCAGGCCTGGTCGATCTGGTCGCGACCGATCACGTCATCTGCGAAGGCGTGCGGCTGTTGCCCAGCCACGGCCACACGCCCGGGCACGTCAGTATCGCGCTTGAATCGCGCGGCGAGACGGCGCTGATAACCGGCGATTCAATCCACCACCCGGTCCAGATCGCGTTTCCTGACATCCGCACCCATCTCGATTTCGATGGCGAACAGGCCGAGCAGACCCGGCTTGGTTTGCTGCGCGATGCCGCGGCCAGCGGTTTGCTGCTGATCGGAACCCATTTTGCCGCACCCACCGCAGGGCGGATATGCCCGCACGGCGAAGGCTGGCAGCTGGTCCCCGATACCAACGACTGAACCGAGGAGGCGATTGATGAGCAGAGCGCAGCAGCGCGCGGCGGCGATCGAGACCGCGATTGCCGACTTCCGCGAGATCATTGCAGCCAAAGGCGAGACGCACGAGGGCCTTGAAGTCGTCCGTCGGCGGCTGATCGCTCTGGCGGCACAGGCAGACCTGTTTCCGGCCGAGGATTTTCCCTGTCCTGGCCCGGGCGAGGCCGGCAATTCGGCGCTCTACCGGCTGCATGAAGATGAGGACGGTACCTATGCGCTCTACATCAACGCGTCTGGCGGCAGCTATTCCACCCCGGTGCACAATCACACGACCTGGGCGGTCATCGCGGGCATTTCGGGGGGAGGGGAGCAGAACCACTTCTTCCGGCGCGGCGCAGATGGCGCGCCAGAGCTGATCGGCGGCCAGCTGGTGACGCCGGGCGAGGCCGTTGCGTTCCTGCCGGACGAATTCCACGCCATCGCGATCGAGGCGCCGCTGCTCAACTTCCATCTCTATGGACGCGGCCTCGAACAGCTCGATGCCCGCGAATACTACCGCGAGACCGAGGGCGAATGGGCGATCTTCCCTCCCCATTCGGATATCCGCGATGCCCGCGTATCTGCTGCGGGCTAGATGCCGGTGTCCAAGACGGTAACCGGCGCGCGGGTCCGCGACCTTCTGCTGGCCGGCGGCGAACTGGCGCTGGTCGATGTACGCGAACAGGGGGTCCATTATCAGGGGCACCCGTTCTACGCCTGCTCGATCCCGCTCTCGCGGCTCGAACTGATGGTCGAAGACCTGTTGCCGCGCAGATCGGTCGCGATCGTCGTGCTGGACAGCGGCACCGAGGGCCTGGCCGAGCGGGCCGCGGGGAAGCTTGCCGAGCTTGGCTATTCCGACGTCGCGATCCTCGCTGGCGGCTGTGCTGGCTGGGCCCAAGGCGGGGGCGAGCTGTTCAGCGGCCTGAACGTCCCCTCAAAGGCGTTCGGCGAATTCGTCGAACACGAATTCGCCACCCCGCGGATCACGCCCGCCGAGCTTCTGGCGATGCGGCAAGCGGGGCGGCCGCATGTCGTTCTCGATTCCAGACCGTTCGAAGAATACCACCTGATGAACATCCCGGGCAGTATCGATACCCCCGGCGCGGAGCTTGCCTGGCGCGTCCATGATCTCGCACCCGATCCCGAAACGCTGGTGGTCGTCAACTGCGCGGGACGGACGCGCAGCATTATCGGCTGCCAATCGCTGCGCAATGCGGGCATTCCCAACCCGGTCGTCGCGCTGAAGGATGGGACGATGGGCTGGGACCTGGCCGGACTTTCGTGCGAGCGGGGCTCGGATCGGGTCGCGCCGCCGCCGGGACCCTCCACTGCCGCACGCGCACAGGCAGCCGCCCGGCACGTGGACGAGCGGTTCGAGGTTCAGTTTGTCGATGCGGCCCGGGTGCGCGCGTGGCAGGCCGATCCCGCGATAACGCTCTACATGCTCGACGTTCGGACCGCGGACGAATTCGCACAGGCCCACGTCGCCGGATCGCGCCACGCACCCGGGGGTCAGGTGGTGCAATCCACCGATGAGTTCATCGCCGTCAGAGGCGCGCACGTCGTGCTGATCGATCCCCAGCAAGTGCGCGCGATCATGACCGCTTCGTGGCTCAACCAGATGGGTGTGGACCACGTGCACGTCCTCTTGCCCGAAGGACAAGATGGTTTTTCGGGCTGGACCGTCGAGGCGGGCTCCACCACGCCGAACGGCGTGACAGCACCCCAATGCGATACCATCGACGCGGCGGAGCTGGCGGGAATGATCGGCAAGCCCGGCCTTGCGGTGATCGATCTCGCCACCAGCCTCGCCTACGCCAGGAGGCACATACCCGGCGCATTCTGGGCCGTTCGCGCCAGGCTCGACGAAGCGCGCAGCGCGATTGGCCGGGCGGACCATCTCGTCTTCACAGCTGATGATCCGCGCCTGGCCGAACTGGCGGCGATTGATGCAAGCGGGCTCTGGCAGGGTGCCTCCATTAGCGTCCTGACGGGCGGCAACCAGGCCTGGTTCGACACTGATCTTCCGATTGAGGCCGGCAGACAGCATCTGACCACCGCCCGCGACGATGTCTGGTACAAGCCCTACGAACTCGGCGAAGGTTACGCGGCCGCCGCAAGGGCCTACCTTGAATGGGAAGTCGGCCTTCCCGATCAGGTCTCACGCGACGCGACCATCCGGTTCAGGACCTATCCCCCGAGGCTGCGCCAGCCTTCGGCTCCGGGCGTAGATGGTGATCCGCACGAAGGGGCAACAGGAATCAGGCGGGCCGCGGGGCAGCCGTTTGCCGTGGCTCCTGAGTCAGCACCTTCCCCGGATTGAGCAGCCCCAGCGGATCGAGCGCCGCCTTCACCGAGCGCATCAGCGCGATTTCTTCCGGCGTGCGCGAAACCTCCAGCCAGTCGCGCTTTTCCAGGCCAATGCCGTGTTCGGCGCTGATCGAGCCCCGGAGCGCCTCGAGCGGGCGATAGACCAGCTCCTCGGCGCGGTGGCGCGCCGCATCGCTCCACGGGCGCGGGGCGAGGAGGACATGGAGGTTGCCGTCGCCGAGGTGCCCGAACACGATCATGCGGCCTTCGCCGTTCCATTCCTGCGCGAAAGCGGACTTGAGGTCCTCGACATAGCCGTGCATCGCCGCGATCGGCAGGCTGACATCGAAGGTCGCGCTGGGGAACAGCGCGTGGAACAGCCCCTCGATGTCCTCGCGGATGCCCCAGATCGCGGCCCGCTGCGCTTTCGACGTGGCGAGCACGGCGTCGACCGCCAAGCCCTGTTCGAGCGCTTCGCCCATCACCTCTCCGAACAGCGCCTCGTCGCGTTCGGGATCGGTTCCGGTGCCCTCGACGATCACGTAGAAGTCGTGGCCTGCGGGGAGCGGCGGATTGTGCCGCCCACTTTCGACCGCGATCAGCTCGTAGTGTTCGCGCCACATCACCTCGAACGAGGAAAGCTGCCCTCCCAGCCGCTTGCCGACGTGTGCGAACAGTGCCTTGATGTTGTCGAAGCCGTCAACCGCCAGGATCGCCGTCGCCTCGCTCGCCGGGGCGGGGTGGAGGCGCAGCACCGCACGGGTGACGAGCCCCAGTGTGCCCTCGCTGCCGATGAACAGCTGCTTCAGGTCATAGGCCGCGTTGTTCTTGAGCAGCGCGTTCATCGAGGACAGCACCGTGCCGTCGGCCAGCACGACCTCGAGCCCCAGCACGTTTTCGCGCGTCATGCCGTAGCGCACCACGGTATTGCCGCCCGCGTTGGTCGAGACGTTGCCGCCGATCGTGCACGAGCCGCGCGCGCCGAGGTCGACGCCGTACATCAGCCCGTGCTCAGCCGCCGCTTCGTGGACCGCCTGCAGGGGCACGCCTGCCTCAACCACCATCGTGCGCCCGATGGGGTCGATTTCGCCGATGCCGCGCATGCGGTCGAACGAGATCTGCATCTGGTCGGCGCGGGCGTCGGCGCCGTGGACGAGGCCCGTCAGCCCGCCCGCCGCGACCACCGGCTGGCGCGCGGCGTGGCACAGCTTCATCACCCGGCTCAGTTCCTGCGTCGAGCGCGGGCGCACCACGGCAAACGCGCCGCACTTCGCCTGCCCCAGCCAGTCGGCGGGGCGCGCGGCCGCGTCTTCCCCGGTCAGCAGCCCGTTGTCACCGACCACGGCGCGAATACTGTCGATCAGGTCCATGTGAGTCCTCTCTCTCCGCCCCGGTCCTTAGCAAAGAGCGGCGCGGTGTGAAGCATGTCAGTCCGGCGGGACCAGAACTACGCGATTTGCCGTGGCGGTTTCGGACAGCCAGTCCATCGCCGCGCGCACGCGGGCGAGGCGCTGGGTGTCCTTGTGCGTGACGAGCCAGAAGCTGCGCATGATGCGCCGCTCCGCGATCACGGGTACCAGCCGGGCGTCGGTTGTCGCCATGAAGCAGGGGAGGACGCCCACGCCCGCGCCGCTCGCCACCAGTCGCGCCTGGGCGACGATGCTGGGCGAGCGCAGCGTGGCCTGCAAGCCGGGGTGGAGCTCGTCGAGATAGCGCAGTTCGGGCGCGTAGATCAGTTCGGGGATATAGCCGACCAAGCGGTGTCCCTGCGCGAGATCGGCCTCGCGCTCGGGCACGCCGTGGCGTTCGAGGTAATCGGGGGAAGCATAGAGCCGCAGCGCGTAGTCGCCCAGCTTCCGCGCCACCACCGGTCCGGTGCGCGGGCGCGAGAGCATCACCGCGATGTCAGCTTCATGACGCGAGGGCGAAAGGAACCCGCTCGATG
>JAJXVK010000048.1 GCA_021782155.1 Pseudomonadota bacterium | reverse complement strand
ATCGGCGACGACGAGCACGGCTGGTCGGACACCGCCGTCTTCAACTTCGAAGGCGGCTGCTACGCCAAGATGATCAACCTCTCGGCCGAGGGCGAGCCCGAGATCTACGCGACCACCAGGATGTTCGGCACGATCCTCGAGAACGTGGCGATCGACCCGGAAACGCGCGAGCTCGATTTCACCGACGCCAGCAAGACCGAGAACACGCGCGGCGCCTACCCGATCGACTTCATTCCCAACTCGAGCGAGAAGAACCTCGGCCCGCCGCCATCGAACATCATCATGCTCGCGGCCGACGCCTATGGCGTGCTGCCGCCGATCGCGCGGCTCACCCCCGAGCAGGCGATGTACCACTTCCTCTCGGGCTACACCGCCAAGGTGGCCGGAACCGAGATCGGCGTGACCGAGCCGACCGCGACCTTCAGCACCTGCTTCGGCGCCGCCTTCATGCCGCGCCACCCGTCGGTCTACGGCAACCTGCTCAAGGAGCGGATCGCCAAGGGCAACGTGAAGTGCTGGCTGGTCAATACCGGCTGGTCGGGCGGCAAGGCATCGATGCCGGGCATCAAGCGCATGCCGATCAGGGCGACCCGCGCGCTGCTCAACGCCGCGCTCGACGGCACGCTCAACCACGGAGCGTTCCGCACGGACCCCTATTTCGGGTTCGAGGTGCCGGTCGACGTGCCGGGCGTCGACAAGAAACTGCTCGATCCGCGCGAGGCATGGGCCGATCCCGTCGACTACGCGCACACCGCGCAGGCGCTGGTCACCCAGTTCATCGAGAACTTCGCGCAATTCGAGAAGCACGTCGACGAAGGCGTGCGCCAAGCCGCGCCGATCGCGGCGATCGCCGCGTAATTGATCCTTCGCGCGTCCCCGCGAAGGCGGGGACCCAGCGGCTTCTGGACTCCCGCCTGCGCGGGAGTTCAGAAGCTTTTTTCATGACCGACCATCCAATCCGCCCGTTCGCCGACAACGAGGCCGTGCGCCGCGTCGGCACGGGCCTGCTCGACCGCTCGCTGCCCAAGGAGGAGTGGACGCACGAAGCGCACCTCGCCGCCTGCCTGTGGCTGGTGCGCGAGCGCCCCGATTTCGCCTGCGAAACCGACCTGCCCGCCACGATCCGCGCGTTCAACGCGGCCAAGGGCGGCGTGAACGACGATATGCAGGGCTATCACGAGACGCTGACCCAGCTCTATTTGCGCGGCGTGCGCATGTTCGCCGCGACGCTGCCCGAGGGCCTGCCACTGGTCGAGGCGGTCAACCGCCTGCTCGCCTCGGACATGGCCCCGCGCGACTGGCCGCTGCGCTTCTATACGCGAGAGCGGCTGTTCTCGGTCGCAGCGCGGCGCGGCTGGGTGGAGCCGGATTTAGCGGCGTTGGAGTGAGAGGTGACTTTGGCGCGAGCCGCTAGGTAGCATCCACGGGGACACCGTGTCACCACCGTCACCCTCGCAGGCCGTCGATCACGCCGACAGATCGCAAGCGCGCTCGATCCAGGCAATGCTTCAAAAGGCTATCGCGTCCACCGCCCGTTCAGGCGAACTGCGGCGACTTCTTCAGCCGCTGGTACGCATCGACCACCGCCCGCAGCCGCGCTTCGTGGGTGCGGTCGCCGCCATTCCGGTCGGGGTGGTACTTGCGCACCAGTTGCGAATAGCGGCTGCGCAGCGCCTTGCGGTCGGCGTCGAAACCGAGGCCGAGCACGTCGAGGGCGCGGCGGTCTTCGGGGCTTATCCCGCGTCCGGCGGCTTCGTAGGCGCGCATGGTGTCGCCCCGGCGCAGCTTCGCGCGGGCGCTGATCGCGTCGAGCGGGTCGTCGAAGTCGGCCCAGCGCGGCGCGGCGTCGGCATCAGCGGTGGGGCGGAAGGCGCGGGTCTCGCTCGCCCAGCCCGATATTGGCGACTGCGCGCTGAGGATTTCGTCGGCGGTCATGCCCTCGAACCAGTCGTAGCCCGAGTTGAATTCGCGCACATGGTCGAGGCAGAACCAGCGCCAGTCGCCGGGGCCGTCGAACCCTGCGGGGCGCATGCCCGGCGCACGGAATTCGCCCGCCTGCTCGCAGCCGGGGGCTTCGCATCGGCGGCCGCTCCCCGAAACGCGGCCATGGAACCTGTCGTGCTTCACGGGCTTTCACATGGGACGCCATCGGCTAAAAGGGAACCCATGACCGGACCACTCGCAGCAGAAATCGAACAGAAGCTTGAGCAGGCCTTCGCGCCCGGCGTGCTTCACGTCATCAACGACAGCGCCCGCCACCACGGCCATTCGGGCGACGACGGCAGCGGCGAATCGCACTTCACCGTAGAGATCGAAAGCGCGGCCTTCGCGGGCGTTTCGCGGGTCAATCGCCAGCGCATGGTCAACAAGGCGCTGGGCGACATCCCGGGCGGGCGTGTCCACGCCCTGGCGATCAAGGCCCGCGCGCCGGGCGAGGTGTGAGCGAGGGCCAGACCGTCCGCCGCATCCGCCGCGCGGCGCGCGTGCTGGTGCTCGATCCGGACGAGCGGCTGCTCCTCTTCCGCTTCACCTTCACCCGCCGCCCGTTCTGGGCGACGGCGGGCGGCGAGTGCGAGCCGGGCGAAAGCTTCGAGGCGGCGGCGCGGCGCGAACTGTTCGAGGAAACGGGGCTAGAGGCCGAACCCGGCCCGGCGATCCACGCGCGCGGCAACGACTTCGTCACCGCCGAGGGCGAGCCGGTCACCGCCGACGAGCGTTATTTCCGCATCCGCGTTCCCTCCTTCAAGGTCGACACCAGCGGGCACACCGACCTCGAACGCCGCATCATGCAGGACCACCGCTGGTTCACGAGGGCAGAACTGGAAGACTGGCACGAAGCGATCTTCCCGCCTGAACTGCTGGAGATTCTCGACAAGCACGCCGGATGACTCCATCCTGCGCGCCAAAGGCACAATGGGAGAGAACCGGATGAGCTTCAGCGGACAGGTTGCATGGATCACGGGCGCTTCGTCGGGCATCGGCGCGGCGCTGGCCCGGGCTCTGGCCGGACAGGGCGCGCGGCTGGTGCTGTCGGGCCGCAACGAAGCGGCGCTTCGGGACGTTTCGAGCACCTGCGGTGACTGTCTGATCCTGCCGTTCGAGGCGACCGACCATGCCGCCGCGCGCACGGCCGCCGACAAGGCCTGGGCCTGGGCCGAGCCGATCTCGGGCGGGGTCGACGTGCTGGTCAACAACGCCGGCATCTCGCAGCGCAGCCTGGCGGTCGATACCGATTTTCCCGTCTACCAGCGCATCGTCGATGTCGACCTGCTCGCCCCGATCGCGCTGACGCAGGCGCTCCTGCCGCGCATGACCGCGCGCGCGAGCGGGCGGATCGTGATGATTTCGAGCGTCGCGGGCAAGGTCGGCGTGCCGATGCGCACCGCCTACAGCGCGGCCAAGTTCGGGCTGATCGGCTATGCCGACGCGCTGCGCAGCGAGATTGCGCACCTGGGCGTGCAGGTCCACGTCATTGCACCGGGCTCGATCCGCACCGGCGTGTCGCGCAACGCGCTCACCGCCGACGGCACCCCGCGCGGCGTGTCGGACCGGGCGATCGAGAACGGGCTTGATCCGGACAAGGCGGCGGAAGAGATGCTCGCCGCGATCCTTTCCGGCCAGCGCGAGATCGTGGTCGCCGAAGGGGTCGAGAAGCAGATGGGCGAGATGCGCCGCACGCCCGACGCGCTGTTCGCGCAGATGGAGGCGCTGGTCGCGGGCGGCTATGTCCGGAAGATGGAGGCCGAGGGGTGATGGAACAGGTCCGTGTCAAACTCGCCAGCGGCATCGAACTCGATGTCGTCGACACCGGACCGCGGGACGCGCCCGCGCTCATTTTCCTCCACGGCTTTCCCGAATCGCACCGCACCTGGCGCCACCAGAGCGCGCACCTTTCGAACGCATGTCGCTGCATCGCCCCCGACCAGCGCGGCTATCGCGGCAGCTCGAAGCCGCAGGGCGCGGAAAACTACACGCCCGACAAGCTGATCGGCGACGTGTTCCAGCTGGCCGACGCGCTTGGCGTGGAGACCTTCACGATCCTCGGCCACGACTGGGGCGGCGCGATCGCATGGGGCGTGGCGCTGCTCGGGCAAGGCACGCGCGTCACCCGCGCGGTGATCGCCAACGCGCCGCACCCGGTGCTCTTCCCGCGCCTCTTGTGGACCAACCGCCAGCAACGTGAAGCGAGCCAGTACTTCCGCACCTTCCGCGACACGGCAAACGACGACATGGTGCGCCAGCACGGCTTGGGCGCGATGCTGCTCAAGGCGTTCGGCGAGCGGCCCGAATCGCCGATGATGGAACCCGAGGAGCGCGAGGCGCTGATGCAGGACTGGGCCAACCCAGACGCCGCCATCGCCATGCTCAACTGGTACCGCGCGAGCCCGATGGCGGTGCCGCCGATGGATGCGCCTTTCGCGCTGCCCGAGGGCTACAGGGATGCTCCCGTGCCGCCGCTCGCCATCCCCACGCTGGTGATCTGGGCGATGGACGACCACGCCCTGCCCGCGTGCAACCTCGACGGGATGGAGGTGCTGATCCCCGACCTCACCATCGAGCGGATCGCCGATTGCGGCCACTTCGTGCCGTGGGAAGCCCCCGGCAAGGTCAACGCCGCGCTTGACGCGTTCTTGTCGCGGACCGGCCCGGAACATCCGAAGAATGGCTGAGTCCGCCGCCGGACGAAACTTCGGCGCAGCGCTGGCGGGAGCACGGAAGGCGGCCCGGCGCAGCCTGCTGCGCCAGCGCGAGGAGGCGGGCGGCAACTCTGTCAGCAACCTCGAGCTTTTCTTCGACCTCGTCTACGTCTTCGCCATCACCCAGCTTTCGCACTTCCTGCTCGGGAGACTCGACCTTGCCGGTGCGACCCAGACCGCGATCCTGTTCTTCGCGGTGTGGTGGGCGTGGATGTACACCACCTGGGCAACCAACTGGGTCGATCCCGACCGCGGCCCAAACCGGCTCGCGATCGGCGCCGTGATGATCGCCAGCCTCGTCATGAGCAGCGCCATCCCCACCGCATTCGGGAAGGGCGGCGAATGGTTCGCAGCCGCCTATGTCGCGATCCAGGTGGGCCGCTCGCTCTATGTGTCGTGGGCACGCGGCGAGTGGCGGCGGGGAACGGGCAAGAACCTGCTGCGTATCGCGATCTGGTCGATGGTCTCGGCCGTGCCTTGGGCGATCGGCGCGGCCATGCCCGATCCGGCAGCCCGGATGGGCTGGTGGACGCTGGCGCTCGCTATCGATTACGCCGGGCCGCTGGCCTTCTTCCGCGTGCCGGGACTGGCCCGCTCGACCACCGCCGACTGGGACATCTCGGGCGCACACATGGCCGAGCGCTGCGCCTTGTTCATCATCATCGCGCTGGGCGAAGGCCTGGTCATCACCGGCGCGACCTACGCCGGTGCGGCGGCGCAGGCTGGCCTCAACGCCGCGTTCCTCAACGCCTTTGCAGGCTCGTTCGCACTGTGGTGGCTCTATTTCGACATGGGGGCGCGGCGCGGCGCGCACCACATCGAGAGTTCCGCCGACCCGGGGCGTGTCGCCCGCGCGGCGTTCACCTACTGGCACTTGCCGATCGTCGCCGGGATCGTGGTCATGGCGGTCGCCGACGAACTGGTTCTCGCTTGCCCGCTGACGCCAGCGCACCCCGAGTTCGTGCTGGTGCAATGCGGGGGGATGGCGCTCTTCGTCTGGGGCAACATGGCGTTCAAGCGCATTTCGAGCGGCAATCCGTGGAACCCGCTGAGCCACACGGCCGGGCTCGTCCTGGTTGCCGCGCTGACGCTCTGGGGCTTGCTTGCGCAACCCACCACGCTCGCCCTGTCGATCGTCGCGACACTGGCGCTGGCTTTTGTCGCAGCGTGGGAATGGGGCAGCTTCCACGGCGGCTGGCTGGAACGCATGGAAGCGCGCGGCTGGCGGTTGGCAGGCTGGATACGCCGGTTTTCCTCGGTCCAGGTCGCGCGCCGAAGGGAACGTGCCGCCCGAAAGGCGCGCTAGGATCAGGACCCTAGACCAGCCAGTCGATGTTCGCGCCGTGCGGATGCGCGCGGGCGAGAAGCGTGCCCTCCCCGCCGCCCGGCCAGTAACGCACCACCATTTCGTGGCGGTGCACGGTGCGGTTGGCTTCAAGCGCGATCCACGCCAGCGGCCGCTCCGCTGTCGCCCGCGCGCCCGCCGCTTCCATCGCCGCGGTCACCCGCTCCTGCTGGTCGGCGGGGACGTATTGCCACACGATCGAATGCATCATCACGCGCGTGACGCCCGCCTGCTGCGGTTTCGCCAGTTCGGCCTCGATAAAGTCCGCGGCGTTGATCTTCACGATGTCGGGCGCGGCCTTGGTTACTTCGGCGATCGCCGCCGCCATGCGCTCGAAGCGCACGGTGTGCTCGGGCCAGATGTAGGCTTTCAGCCGCAGCGCCTGCGCAGGGTCGGCGAGGTCGACCGGCGCGACGTCGCAGCCCCTGGTCGAGACGATCTCGATATCGTGCGCGGGCGGCGGGTTTCCCTGCCATTCGGGCTGGAAACGCATTGCGCCAGGCTCGGGGCCGACCTCGATCCCTGCAAGGTCATAGTGATAGCGCCCCAGCATCAGGTTGATCCCCGCGCTCGAGCCGATTTCGAGGCACTCGAAAAGAGGGCAAAGACCCTTGTCCGCCAGCCACAACATTGCCGCGATGAAGTTCGCCGAGCGTCCCGCCTCGTTGGTTTGCGGCGGTCCATCGAGCCAGGGGAGCAGCGTAGCCTCGTGGCGGCGGATCGCGGCGGCGACGATGGCTGTGTCGTCGCCCCCCTCCTCGCCCGCATAGATCTGCGCCAATGCGGGCTCCACGCCCGACAGGTGCAGCGCGTGGATGCCGCCCGCGATCCGCAGCGGCAGCGCGTCGGCGAGCGGCGCGCCCTGCCACCGGCGCGTGCGGTCCAGCAGTTCTCCGGACACATCAGAGGCGACCAGTTCGCCCAGCGCAGCGCAAACCCGTCCGGTGATCGGTGCTCCGGCCATGTTGCAATAGGCGACCTGATTGGAGAACGCCTTGGCGATGGCCTCGGCGCCGGTCTCGTACACGTCGAAGAACTCGTACTTGTCCGCCATTGCGCTTCTCCCGCTCTCGTGCTTGCCCTTTGCCCTCGCGGACCGTAAGTGCGCGGCCATGTCCGACGCCGCCAGCAAGCTCGTTTTCGCCATTCCCAAGGGCCGCATCCTCGACGAGGCGCTACCCCTTCTGGCGCGTGCCGGCGTGGTGCCCGAAGACGCGTTCCACGACAAGAAGTCGCGTGCGCTGTCCTTCGCGACAAATCGTCCGGATATGACCATAATCCGCGTGCGCGCCTTCGACGTGGCGACCTTCGTCGCGCACGGCGCGGCGCACCTCGGCATCGTCGGCTCCGACGTGATCGACGAATTCGACTATGCCGACCTCTACGCGCCGGTCGATCTCGACATCGGAAACTGCCGGCTGTCCGTGGCCGAGCCGGTCGCGCTGGCCGACGGGGCCGAGCCTGTCTTCCGCGAAAGCCACGCGCGCGTCGCCAGCAAGTACCCCAACCTCACCCGCCGCCACTTCGAGCGGCTGGGCGTGCAGGCCGAGATCGTCAAGCTCAACGGCGCGATGGAACTCGCGCCCTCGCTGGGCCTCGCCAGCCGGATCGTCGACCTCGTGTCGACGGGGCGCACGCTGAAGGACAACGGCCTTGTCGAGACGAGCCAGATCATGCCCGTCTCGGCGCGCCTCATCGTCAACCGCGCCGCGCTCAAGAAGGACAGCGCGCGCATGTCCGCGCTGATCGACGCCTTCCGCGCGCTCGTGGATGAGAAGGCCGCGGCCTGATGCAGCTGCTCCTCGCCCGCGATCCCGGCTTTGGCGAGGCCTTCGCGCGCCTCGTCGCCGACCGGCGCGAGAGCGGGGGCGACGTGGCCGAGGCGGTGGCGGGCATCATCGCCGAAGTTCGCGCGCGCGGCGACGATGCGCTCGCCGACTTCACCGCACGCTTCGACGGCCACCGCCCCGAAAGCGACGGCTGGCGCATTTCAGCCGCAACATGCAAGGCCGCCTTCGACGCGCTCGACCCAACCTTGCGCACCGCGCTCGAAACGGCGGCGCAGCGCATCCGCGCCTATCACGAAGCGCAGCTTCCCGAAGACCGCGACTACACTGACGCCGCCGGCATGCGCCTCGGCGCGCGCTGGCGGCCGGTCGACGGCGCGGGGCTCTACGTGCCCGGCGGACGCGCGGCCTATCCCTCATCGCTGCTGATGAACGCGATCCCCGCCAAGGTCGCAGGGGTCGGGCGGCTGGTGGTGGTGACGCCGACGCCGCGGGGCGAGGTCAACCCGCTGGTGCTTGCCGCCGCGCACCTTGCAGGGGTGGACGAGATGTGGCGCGTCGGCGGCGCCCAGGCGGTGGCCGCGCTCGCCTATGGCACCCAGAACATCGCCCCGGTCGACGTGATCACCGGACCGGGCAACGCCTATGTCGCCGAAGCCAAGCGCCAGCTCTACGGCGTGGTGGGCATCGACATGGTCGCGGGGCCTTCGGAAATCCTCGTCATCGCCGACGCGGACAACGACCCGCGCTGGATCGCCGCCGACCTGCTGTCGCAGGCCGAGCACGACCCGGCCGCGCAGTCGATCCTCATCACCGACGACATGGACTTCGCCACCGCCGTGATCGCCATGGTCGAGGACGAACTGGTCAGACTCCCAACCGAGCAGGCGGCCCGCGAAAGCTGGGACGCGCACGGTACAGTGATCGTGGTGCCATCGCTCACCGAGGCGCCCGCCCTCGCCAACGCGCTCGCCGCCGAGCACGTCGAGATCGCCACCGCCGATGCCGAGACGCTGTTCGAGGGCATCCGCCACGCAGGCTCGGTGTTCCTCGGCCGGATGACCCCCGAAGCGGTGGGTGACTATGTCGCCGGCCCCAACCACGTGCTCCCCACCGGACGGCGCGCGCGCTTTTCCTCAGGTCTCTCGGTGCTGGACTTCATGAAGCGCACCAGCTTCATCGCTGCCACCGACGAAGCGCTCGCCGCCGTCGGCCCCGCTGCGATCGCGCTGGCCGAGGCCGAAGGCCTTGCCGCGCATGCCAGATCGGTTGCATTGCGCCTGCCCAGCCAGCTGAAGGAACGCACCCCGTGAGCCTGACCCTCCATTCGATCCTGATCCCCGATTTCGTTCGCGGCCTGCGCGCGCTGTCCGGCGTGCTGACCAAGTCAGAGGCGCACTGCACGGCCAACGGCCTCGACCAAAGCGAGATCACTGCGGCGAAGCTGGCGGACGACATGTTCGACTTCTCCTACCAGGTGAAGTCGGTGAAGGTGCATTCGCTCGGCGCGATCGAGGGAACCGAAGCCGGTTCGTTTTCGCCCGATTTCAGCACCCCGCCAACCACTTTCGCCGAGCAGCAGGAGATGATCGCGCAGACCATCACCGCGCTCGAAGCGATGCCCGCCGCACGCGTCGATGCGCTAGAGGGGCGCGATACCGAGTTCCGCTTCGGCGAGCGTGCCTTTCCCTACACGGCAGAGGACTTCCTGCTCTCGTTCTCGCTGCCCAACTTCTATTTTCACCTCACCACCGCCTACGACATCGCCCGGTGGAAGGGCGTCAATGTGGGCAAGCGCGATTTCCTCGGCGCGGTGCGAATGAAGAAGACTCAATGAAACCCGGATCCCAGGCCCGTTCCGCCGCCCGCCTCGCCGCGGTGCAGGCGCTCTACCAGCTCGACATGGAGAACACGCCGATGGCGATGCTCCTCGACGAATTCCACATGCACCGCCTGGGCGCCGAAATCGAGGACGAGCAGTACGCCGAAGCCGACGTCGCGTTCTTCGACGACGTGGTGAAGGGCGTCGACGCGCGCCGCGCCGAGCTCGACGCGCTGATCGAGGACCGGCTGGCCGATGGCTGGACGCTGGCGCGACTCGACAAGACCATGCTGCAGATCCTGCGCGCGGGGGCCTATGAACTGGTCGCCCGGCAGGACGTGCCCAAGGCCAGCTCGATCAGCGAATACGTCGACGTCGCCCACGCCTTCTTCGAGGCGCGCGAGGCGAAGTTCGTCAACGGGCTGCTCGACGCGATCGCCAGGCAGGTGCGCGGGTAAGACCCTGCGCTCCCGCGCAGGCGGGAGCCCAGCGCCTCTGGGTCCCCGCCTGCGCGGGGACTCAAACAATTCTCACCCCAGCATGTGCAGGGCGCAGAGCTTGTTGCCGTCAGGATCGCGCAGGTAGGCGAGGTAGAACGGGCTGCCTTCGCGCGGTCCCGGCGGATCCTCGATCGCGGTGCCGCCGGCCGCGATGCCGGCGGCATGCCAGGCATTGGCCTGCGCGGGCGTGTCCATCGCGAAGCCGATCGTGCCGCCGTTGGCGTGCGTCGCGGGCTGGCCGTCGATCGGCGGCGTGACGAGGAACATGCCGCCGTTGTGCGAATAGACAAGCCGTCCCTTGGGGTCGGTGATGCCCGGCTTGCCGCCGATCGCCTCGAACACCGCGTCGTAGAACTTCTTCGAGCGGGCAATGTCGTTGCTGCCCACCATCATGTGACTGTACATGCGCTTCTCCCAAATCCGTTGAATTGCGTTGCGCTTTGCCACTTGTATGGCCGCGCGAGGCGGGGTCAAGCGGCTTGATGGTCAGGCAGCAGGCTTCTTGCGCTGGAGCCCCGAACGCTTGCAGCTCGCCACCATCTCGCCGCGCTGGTTCCACGCCTCGTGACGGAAAGTGACGATCCCGGCGCCGGGGCGCGACTTCGATTCGCGCAGGTCGATGACCTCGGTGACGATATTGAGCGTGTCGCCGATGAACACGGGCTTGGGAAAGCGAACCTCGTCCCAGCCAAGGTTCGCGACGGCGGTGCCGAGCGTGGTGTCGCCTACCGAAACGCCGACCATCAGGCTCAGCGTGAAACACGAATTGACAAGGATCTGGCCGAACTCGCTGTCCTTCATCGCCTCGGCGTCGAGGTGGAGTGCGGCCGGATTGTGCGTCATGGTGCTGAACAGCAGGTTGTCCGTTTCGGTCACCGTGCGGCGGATCGCGTGCTCGAAGCGCTGCCCCACCTGCATCTCGTCGAACCACACGCCCGCCATCGTCTCTCTCCTCACGTTTCGCGCACCCTTGCACCAGCGGGGCGGCTTGCTCAAGGAAGCGGACGATGAGAAAAGCCGAAACCCCCGCCGGCCCGCTTGCCGGCATCCGCGTGCTCGACCTGTCGCGCATCCTTGCCGGCCCGTGGTGCGCGCAGATCCTCGGCGATCTCGGCGCGGAGGTGATCAAGGTCGAGCAGCCCGGCATGGGCGACGATTCGCGCAAGTGGGGTCCGCCGTTCCTCGACGACGGCTCGGGCGATTCGGCCTATTTCGCCTGCGCCAACCGCAACAAGAGCTCGATCGCGGTCGACATCGCCAACCCGCAGGGCGCGGCGCTGATCCGCCGCCTCGCCGAGCAGAGCGACGTGGTGCTCGAGAACTTCCGCGTGGGCGGGCTCGCGAAGTACGGGCTCGACTACGAGAGCATGAAGGCGGTCAATCCGAAGCTGATCTGGTGCTCGATCACCGGCTTCGGCCAGTACGGCCCCTACAAGGACCGCGGCGGCTACGACTTCCTGATCCAGGGGATGAGCGGGCTGATGAGCGTGACCGGGCGGCCCGACGGCGCGCCGGGCGAGGGTCCGCTCAAGGCCGGCATCCCCATAGCCGATCTCACCACCGGTCTTTATTCGGCAATCGCGGTGCTCGCCGCGCTCCACCACCGCGACGTGACCGGCGAAGGCCAGCGCATCGACACCGCTCTGCTCGACACGATGGTGGCGCTGACCGCGAACCAGTCGGCGGGATGGCTCAACGGCGGCTTCGCCCCGCCGCGCATGGGCAACGCGCACCCCACGGTCACGCCCTACCAGGACTTCGCCTGCGCCGACGGGACGGTCCTCGTCGCGCTGGGCAACGATCGCCAGTACCGGGGCTTCTGCCGCCTGCTGGGGCGCGGCGACCTGGCCGACGATCCGGCGCTGGCCACCAATGCCGGTCGCGCCGCGCAACGCGAGCGGATGCTGGCGGCGCTCGAGTCGGAAACCGCAAGGTGGCGCGCCGACGAGCTGATCGCGGCGATGGAAGCGGCGAAGCTGCCCGGCGGCAAGGTCAACACGATTCCTGAAGCGCTCGCCGACCCGCAGATCGCCGCACGCGGGCTGGTGCGCGAGATGGAGCGGCCGGACGGCACGCCGGTCAGGGTGCTGGGCTTCCCGCCGCAACTGTCGGCGACACCCGCGAGCTACCGCAAGGCCCCGCCGCGCTCGGGCGAGGACACGCGGAGCGTGCTGGCAGCGCAGCTGGGACTGGACGAGAGTGAGATCGAAGCGTTGCTCGCCGCCGGGGTGATCGCTGACAGGCTCTAGGAACATCGCATTCTCCGTCGCCCCGGACTCGATCCGGGGCCCCGCTGCCTTCGATCAAAGGCAAGAAGCAAGCGGGATCCCGGGTCAGGCCCGGGATGACGGGAATGGCGGGGGAGATGCCGCCCGTTAAGCGAAGCGCCAGAGGCGCAGCGGTTCGCCAGGCTCGATCGTGCCCGATGCACCGACGGGTTCCATTTCGCCGCTCGTCAGCCGGGCGATGGTGTCCACGTCCTCGCCGGGAACATGCGCAAGCGTGCGGTCGCCCGAAGGCGTGCGCGCCACGATCACGCCCGCGCGCGGGCTGCCGTCGCGGTGGTGGAAGACGGTGAAGGTTTCGATAATCGCGGGGCCGACATAGCCCTCGTCCATCGCCGGTATGTTCCCGCGCGCCGCGTCGGCCTCGGCCTGGAACTCGTAGCTCTTCGGGAAGCTCGCCGCCGCGATCGGCTTGCTGCTGACCGCGATGGTGTGGTTGTGCGTGGCGAAGCCACCGTTGGCGAAGAGCAGGCCCGTCCCGCCCTTCGCACGCAGCAGGTCGACCATGCTGTCGATCGCGTGGCTCATGTAGTTGCCGATCGGCCCGCCGCCGAAGGTCAGACCGCCGAACACCGTCGCGGGCCTGTCGAGCGGCCAGTCGATCACCCGGCGCGCGAGCTTGGGGATGCAGGGGAAGCACGAATAGAGCTCGACCGCATCGAAGTCCGAGGGCTTGAGCGCGTTGAGGTCAAGCGTGCGACGGATCGAGACTTCCATGCTGGGCGAACGGTCGAAGCGGTCGCGCGACAGGAAATCCTCGCACTCATGCGCCGCCGCGCCGTTGCCGACATAGATCCACTTGTCCTCGGGAATGCCCCGCCGACGCGCTTCGCCGACGCTGGTGACGATGAAGCCCGCGCCCTGGTTCACCGCCGCGTTGGCGACCTGCAGCTTGGTGTAGGGCCAGGCGATCGGGCGGTTCTTGTCGGATGGCGCGACCACGTCTTCCGCCCTCACCGGCTTTCTGATCCACGCATTCTCGTTCGCTGCCGCGACCTCGGAGAACAGAGACCAGATCGCGCCGCTTTCCGCCTGTGCCTCCTCGAAAGTCTGGCCGAGCGAGGCGCGCAGCGCGTTCTCGTAGAGCGGGTAGACATCGACCGGCGCAACCAGCCCGTGGCTCTGGGCATAACCCAATTTGCGCCGGTGCGAGGCTTCGCGCGTCGCGTCGAGCTTGCGCCCGCCTTCGGCCGCCGCGACTTTCGCCGCCGCGGTGCGCAGCGCCTCTGCCCCGGAAACGAGCGCAACGGTGATCTCGCCCGCGCCGATCCGGTTGGCGGCTTCGTTGAGCAGCATGACCGGGCTGTCGCCGTTGGGGCCGTGAGTCTGGAAGGTCTCGGCCCGGTCGGCGCCGATCACCTCGGCGACCGGCGGCGCGGCGTCCGCGATGTCAGGGAACGAAATCTGGCGAACGACGCCCAGCCAGTCGGCATCGGCGAGCAGACCGTTCGCGCCCGCGTCGGACTCCGCCTTGCGCAGCGCGGCGGCCATCAGCCCGACGGGGTTGAGTCCTTGCGTCGGGTCTTGCGGCCGGTCGTTGACCTGGCCGACACCGACGATCACCGGCAGGTTGTCCGGATTCATGCAACACTCCCGCTTCGCTGTTTCCAATCGACTAGGGTCAGGCGGAACGGGGATCAATCCTCGTCGTGGAGCGGAGCCCACAGGTCGTGCGAATCGACGCGCAGTTTCATTATCGCGCGCAGCGCCGAAACGCGCGCGTCGACCTCGGCGCGGCGCGCGGCGATGGCCTGACGTTCGACCGCGAGCAGGTCGGCAAGGTCGGTCACCCCGGCATCATAGCCCTTGCGCGAAAGCTGCGCGGCGGACGTGGCGCTGGCGAGCGCATCGCGGCTCGCCTGCCACGCGGCAAAGAGCGTGCGCGCGTTGCTGGCGTCAGCATCGGCGGTCGCGGTGATGTCGCGCCGAACCATCGCGAGTTCGAGCTGCGCGCGGCTGGCGGCGGCGCTGGCCTTGTCCGCCGCCGCGCTGCGATAGCCGCCGCCGAAGGGCAACGAGAACACCACGCCCG
>JAJXVK010000259.1 GCA_021782155.1 Pseudomonadota bacterium | reverse complement strand
CACGGCGGCGACCATCATGGCCGTGGCCAGAGCCGCAGCGGCAGTTCCTCTTAGAAATCTGATCATCGACATGGACTTCGCTCCACTCCTTGTGCCGCCCCACCAGTCCGGCGATTGTTACGGTAGATGGCGAATAGACGGTCGTCGATGAGTCCGGTCTGAACTGTCTCGATGCCGTTCGTTCATCTTTCTACGAGAAAAAATGAACTCGACGCGCCAAGGTTCCCGCTTCTCGGCTTGCCCCGACGCAATTTTGCCGCAATCTGTTGTGGACGCCTTGGGGTTTGTTTCCTACCGCGACCAGCCATGAAGATGCCCGTCAAACCATCCGGCAAAAGTTTTGTCCTGAAGCCGGGTGAGTTTGTCAACGCGATGGATTGGGGCCGTCGCAGCGCAACCCTGATCGGCGCGATCGCGGTTGGGCTGTTCGCGATCTTCTTCGCGCGCGGCGCGGACTGGATCTTCGAGGTGTTCGTCCGACTGAGCACCGCCCATCCGGCGGTGGTCCATCTGGTGGTCACGCCGCTGATGTTCGTGGTGATCGGCTGGCTGACCTGGCGCTTTGCCCCGCAATCGACCGGTTCGGGCATTCCCCAGGTGATCGCTGCCAGCCATGCCCCGCACAGCCCCAATTCGCACCGGCTGGTCTCGATCAAGGTCGCGATCGCCAAGGCGTTTCTGACGTTCGGCGGCCTTTTCGGCGGCGCATCGGTCGGCCGCGAGGGCCCCACCGTGCAGCTGGCCGCCGCGATCATGCTGCGCGTCCACAAGCTCTTCAACGTCCGCATCACGCCGGGTATCTATATCGCCGGCGGCGCGGCGGGCGTCGCGGCGGCGTTCAATACCCCGCTCGCCGGGATTGCCTTCGCCATTGAAGAGCTGGCCGTCGCTTACGAGCAGAGGGTGGCGGTGCTGGTGATGGGCGCGGTCATGATCGCGGGTATCACCAGCCAGGGCATCGCCGGGACCTATCTGTACTTCGGCCAGATCGACGGCGGCCTGCCGGTGGCGACGATTCTCATCGCCTGTCCGCTCGCCGGTTTGCTGGGCGGAGCTATGGGCGGGCTGTTCTCGCGCGGCTTGCTGACGCTGCGCGGCCCCAATGGGCGCTATGCCAAATTGCTGGGACGCAACCCGATGGTCACTGCGCTGGTGTGCGGGGTAATCGTCGGCGTGCTGGGCTTCCTGACGGCGGGCGCGACCTCGGGCACGGGTTATGCCCCGACCAAGCACCTCCTCGAAGGCGGGTCGGCCGACTACTGGTTCGGCCCGGCCAAGTTCATCACCACGCTGGCGACCAGCGCGAGCGCGATCCCCGGCGGCATCTTCGCTCCGTCGCTCGCTGTCGGAGCCGGTTTCGGCGAATTGCTGACCCCTCTGTTCCCGTCCCATCAGGCGGGTTTGATCGTGCTGCTCGGCATGGGCGCCAATTTCATGGGCGTCGTGGGCACGCCCTTGACGGCGGTGATCATCCTGAGCGAGGCGACCGGCAGCAGCTCGGCGATCCTGCCGCTGTTCGCGACCGCATTGATCGGGGATTGGGCGGGCGGCCTGGTTTGCCGCGACCGGCTCTATCACGCGCTCTCGCACAGCTTCGAGCCGCCCGAGGACCAGCCGGCGAGCGAGGAGGCTGGCGACAATGACGAAGGGGGCACGCCGCCCCCTCCACCCGCAGTCACCCCGCAATAGTGCCGGTTACGCGGCGAGCGGCGTCAGGGCATCGACGCCGGCAAGCGCCGCCGCCATCGCCGCTGCACGGGCCTCGTCGCTGATCTTGAGCCCCTCGGCGATCACGAAAGTCGGATCGGTGATGCCGATGAAGGCGAAGGCATCGGTCAGATAGCGCTCGGCGTGCTCGATCGATCGCATCGCACTGTCCGCGCCGTACAGTCCGCCGCGGGTCACCGCGACGATCACGCGCTTGTCGCCCATCAGCCCTTCGGGCCCGGTGGCGGTGTAGCGAAAGGTTTCGCCCGCAACCAGAACGCGGTCGACCCACGCCTTGAGCTGGCTCGGGATGGTGAAATTGTACATCGGCGCGCCGACCACCACGATGTCTGCGGTTTTGAATTCGGCGAGCGCGGTTTGCGATTCGGCGCTCGCGAAACCCGGCAGGGTCAGGTGCTCGAGCGGCTGCGCGGCGAGGTCACGGTAGGTTAGTTCGGCTTCGGGATGCGCCGCGCGCAGCGCCTTGACGATCGCGGCGGTCAGCTCGCGGCTGGCCGATGCTTCGCCGGTAATGCTGGAATCGAGCTGCAGGATATTCATCGCAATTTCTCCGGTCACAAATGTTGACCAGGGCCACATAAGTGACCACATAAATGCTGCAAGAACGCAAAAATGGCTGACCAGGTCAGCTCCATGTGACCGACCCAGCGACAGGACCACCATGACCCAGCAACCGCATCCCCACGCCAATCCCGACTGCCGCGCGGTCAGCGAAGTGCTGAGCCGCGTCGGCGACAAATGGACTGTCCTGGTGGTCAAGGCGCTGGCAACGCAAAGTCGCCGTTTCAACGAGTTGAAGCGCGATATTGGCGGCATTTCGCAACAGATGCTGACCCGCACGCTGCGCACGCTGGAGCGCGACGGAATGGTTGCGCGCAGCGTGCACCCTACCGTCCCGCCGCAGGTCGATTATGCGCTGACCGACCTCGGGCGGTCGCTGGCCGAGCCGGTGATGGCACTGGCCGACTGGACCTTTGCCAATCTCCCGGCGATCCACGCCAATCGCGCAGCCTATGACGGCGCGCTGGACGATGCTGCCTAGGGAATATGTCCAGCGAAGCGTGCTCGGCCGCTAGCTTATCCCAGCGCAACCGCCGCTTCAGCCACTCGCTTCCGGCTCATCGCGTGCTCAGCGGCCCAGCAATCCCGCGTGTTCCAGCGCCTCGTCGACGGCCTGCCTGGCGGGCGCGGAGCATTCGACCAGCGGCAGCCTGACATCGGGCAGCAGCCAATCGTGCACCCGGCTGAGCGCATATTTGACCGGGGCGGGGCTGGCGTCGCCGAACATCGCATAATGGAGCGGATAGAGACGATCGTTGAGCGCGCGTGCGCGGACCAGATCGTTGGCGGCGCAGGCCTGCTGGAATTCCGCGCACAGCGCCGGCGCGACA
>JAJXVK010000258.1 GCA_021782155.1 Pseudomonadota bacterium | reverse complement strand
ATGTTCATGATGACCGAGCCGGGCGGCGGCCCGATGAGCGCGGCCTACGCCCGCCGCCGCGCCGCGCACGAGCCGATCGTCGAGATCACCCAGATCAAGGGCGACAGCGAAAGCCACCCGTTCCTCTCGCCCAACGACGAATTCGCGGCATACGGTGTCGCGGGCTGGGACAAGGAGAACCTCGACGGCTCCGCAAAGACCACGCCCGACATGTACGCGGGCAATTACGTTCGCGAGGCGCTCAAGCGCGGCCTGCAGATCGAGCAGCGCACGGGCGAGAACCCCTACAAGTTCGGCGTGATCGGCTCGACCGACAGCCACACCGGGCTCTCGACCGCAGACGACGACAACTTCTTCGGCAAGCACCCGGGGGTCGAACCCAATCCGCACCGCGCCACCGACACGTTCATCCCCGGCATCAACGATGGCCGGATGAACTGGCAGTCGCTGGCGAGCGGCTATGCGGCGGTCTGGGCGCGGGGCAACACGCGCGCCGAACTGTGGGACGCGATGAAGCGGCGCGAGGTCTACGCCACCACCGGCCCGCGCATGATCCTGCGCGTGTTCGGCGGCTGGGACTTCAAGGCGGACGACCTCAAGGGCGACTGGGTCCACGCCGGCTACAAGCGCGGGGTGCCGATGGGCGGCACGCTGGGCGCGCGCGGCAGCGCGCACGCGCCCACGTTCATCCTCTCGGCCCTGAAGGACCCGATCGGCGCCAACCTCGACCGCGTGCAGGTGGTCAAGGGCTGGGTCGACAAGGCGGGCAAGAGCCACGAGAAGGTGTTCGACGTGGTGTGGAGCGACATGGACAAGCGCGCGATGAAGGGCGGCAAGGTTCCCGCGGTGGGCAACACGGTGAACACCGACAAGGCGACCTACCAGAACTCGATCGGATCGGCAGACCTCGCCACGGTGTGGACCGACCCCGAGTTCGACGCGGGCCAGCGCGCGTTCTACTACGTGCGCGTGCTGCAGATCCCGACCCCGACCTGGATGGACTACGACAAGGTCAAGTACAACGAGACCCTGCCCGCCGAAATCCCGCTGACCCAGCAGGAACGCGGCTATACCTCGGCCATCTGGTACACGCCGCCGGTATCGTGACGCCGGGTATCATGACGGAGATCGAATGACCTTCAAGGACCGCGCGCGGGCGATCTCGCGCGAACCGCTGGTGCACTTCCTGCTGGCCGGCGCTGCGATCTTCGCCATCTGGTCGAACGTTCCGCCCGACCCGGGCGAGCGGCGCATCGTGGTCAGCGAGGCGCGCGTCACGCGCCTCGTCGACCGCTGGCTGGAGACCTATCATCGTCCGCCGACCCCCGCCGAAGTCGACGGCATGATCCGCGACGACGTGAAGGACCAGGTCTATTACCGCGAGGCGCAGCGCCTCGGCCTCGACCGCGACGACGAGGTCGTGATCAAGCGCATGCGCAACAAGATGGAATCGCTGGCGATGTCCGACGCGCAGGCCGCGACGCCCAGCGACGCCGAACTGCAGGCGCTGCTCGACAAGGACCCGGCGAAATACGCGCCCAACCCGGTCTACGCCTTCGACCAGGTCTATATCGGCGACGACACCCCGGCGAACCGCGCCGCCGCCAATGCGCTGCTTGCGAAGCTGAAAGCCGGGACCGATCCCAAGGGTCTCGGCAAGCCGATCCCGCTGCCGATGCACTTCGACGGCGACAGCTCGGCAGACATCGCCGACCAGCTCGGCGACGATTTCGCAGGCGCGCTGCTCACCCTGCCGCAGGGCCAGTGGACGGGCCCGGTGATGTCGGGCGTCGGCCTGCATCTCGTGCGCGTCGACAAGCGCGTGCTGCCGCGCAAGCCCACGCTCGACGAAGTGCGCCAGCGCGTCGAGAACGACTGGCGCTCGGCCAAGTCGAAGCAGGCGATCGACAAGGCCTTCAACGAGATGGTCAAGGGTTACGACGTGGTGATCGAGAAGCCGCGATGAGCATGCAGCGGCTCATCACCGCGTGCATGGCGGCCTGCCTCGCACTGCTCTCGTTCGCGCATACCGCCCGGGCGGACGTGCTCCAGCCGGGCTATCTCGAGCTCGACGAGCAGACGCAGGGCACTTGGAAGGTCATCTGGAAGGCGCCGATCCTGGGCGGCATAGCGATCCGCGCGCGGCCTTCGCTGCCCGAATGGTGCAAGCTCTCGCGCGGCGAGCCTCGCCTTCAGGGCGCGGCGCTGGTCGAGACGTTGACCGCCACCTGCACCAAGCCGCTCGCGGGCGGGCGCGTGGGGCTCTCGGGGCTGGAACGCGGCTATACCGACGCATTGCTGCGCATCGCCCCGCTGCGCGAGCCGGTCGACGCGCAGCGCCTCACCCCCGATGCGCCCTATATCACCGTGCCGCTCAAGCCCGACCGCTGGCAGGTGCTGCGCACCTACCTGGGCCTCGGCATCGAGCACATCCTCACCGGCTGGGATCACTTCCTGTTCGTGCTGTGCCTGGTGCTGCTGATCCGGCGCGGCTGGCAGGTGGCCAAGACCGTGACCGCCTTCACGCTCGCCCACTCGCTGACGCTCGCAGCAACCACACTGGGGCTGTTCACGATCCCCCGCCGCCCGGTCGAGATCTGCATCGCGCTGTCGATCGTGTTCCTCGCGGTCGAGATCGTGAAGGAGGACCCCGCGCACCCGCGCCTCACCTCGCGCGTGCCGTGGCTGGTGGCGTTCAGCTTCGGCCTGCTCCACGGCTTCGGTTTCGCCGCCGCGCTCGCGGAGATCGGCGTGCCGGAAAGCGACGTGCCGATGGCGCTGTTCAGCTTCAACGTCGGGGTCGAGATCGGCCAGCTCGCCATCGTCGCGCTGGGCTTTGCGGTGATCGCGCTGGTCAGGCGCTTCGCTGCGCGGGCCGAAGTTCGCCTGCGTCATGTGGCCGCCTACCTGATCGGCAGCACTGCCGCGTTCTGGATGATCCAGCGCGCGGTGTGGTGACGCGCAAGGCGGTCCGATTGGACCGCCGGGTTGTCTGGTGCGATGCTGTTTACACCGAATCCCGGATCGTCATGAAACGGTCACAGTAGGGATGTTGAAGCGCGCACGATTGTTGTTGGGCGAATCGGGCTGGTTGCGAGGAGGATATCGATGAACAGGTTGATT
>JAJXVK010000257.1 GCA_021782155.1 Pseudomonadota bacterium | reverse complement strand
CCGTTGTCGACGTCACCGTCGATCACCGCGCGGCGCAGCGCGCCTGCCCAGTAGTGCTCGATCTGCAATTGCGCCTCGGCCATGGCGACCTCCTCGCGGTCGAGCGCGCCCATCACTTCGCGCTGCTTGGCGGTGAAGGCCTCGCTGCCCTTGTTGCGCAGCGCGCGCACCGGGATCACCGGCAGGCGCGGATCGAGCTGGACGCTCGCCACCGCATCGCGCGCGCTGGCGCGGAAGAACGCCTTCTTGAAATCAGGGTGGGCGATGCTCTCGCTCGCGCAGGCGAAGCGTGTCCCGAGCTGGACGCCGCAGGCGCCCATCTCGAGATAGCCGGCGATCGCCTCGCCTCGGCCGATCCCGCCGGCGACGAACACCAGATGCTCGGCGGCCAGTTCGGGCAGCATTTCCTGCGCCAGCACGCTGGTCGAGACCGGACCGATATGGCCGCCCGCCTCCATCCCCTCGATCACCAGCGCGTCCGCGCCCGAGCGCAGCAGCTTCTTCGCCAGCGCCAACGTCGGCGCGAAGCAGATCACCTTCGCGCCGCCTGCCTTGATCGCCTCGACACTGCCCTTGGGCGGGATCCCGCCGGCGAGCACGACATGGCCCACGCCATGTTTCACGCAGACCTCGATCAGCTCGAACAATTGCGGATGCATGGTGATGAGATTGACGCCGAAAGGCTTGTCGGTAAGCGCCCTCGTCCCGGCGATCTCGCCATCGAGCAGTGCGGGGGTCATCGCCCCGCAGGCGATCACGCCGAACCCGCCGGCGTTGGAGATGGCGGAGACCAGATTGCGTTCGGACACCCAGCTCATCGCGCCGCACAGGATCGCGACCTCGGAACCGAGGAAATTGCAGCCGCGCTGCATCAGCGCGGCGCTCTTGGGAAAGCTCGTCATCGCGCGGCGATAGAAAGGCGAAGGCGAAGCCGCAAGTGCGCGCGCGTCACAGGTCCATCCAGCCGCCCTCGCCCCCGCCGATCGGGTCGGCGGGCGGGATTGGGGTCGCGCGCGGCAGGTCCTTGGCCAGCATCGCGCGCTGCTTGGGATCGAGCAGGCGGCGCGACAGGCTGGCGGCCCAGCCGCGGGTTGCGGCGTCGCCGCCATCCTTGGCAAGCGCGCGACCGATATCGTCGAGCTTCTGGTCGACGGCAGCGGCGACCTCGGGCGTGGTCGCCGGATTGGCCGCCACCCCGGCCAGCATCGTGATCGTGCGATAGGCGATCCGCCGGGTCAGCGCGTCATCGTGGTGGTCGATCGCGGTCGCGCTCAGCCGGTCGAGGATTTCGCCGACGCCCAGCATCGCGGGATCGAGCGCGTGCTGCGCCGCCACCCGGTCGAGCCGCGCGGGCGCGAGCAGCGATCCGAGCGTGATCTCGGCGGCGGCATCGGCTGCGGTGAGCGGGTCGAACAGCGGGCTGCGATGCCCGGCAAGGATCTCGATATCGAACTGGCGATTGTCCGAGCCGTTGCGCGGCGAGGATAGCAGCGGCACCAGCCTTGCGGGCACCGTCAGCGCATCGGGCGCCAGCGTCGCCAGCAGCGCATCGAGCGCGGCGCGCTGATCGGCGGCGGGCACCGGCAGCGCCTGCTCGCGCCCGCCCCCATTGACCGCATAGGCGAAATCGCCCCCGCCGATCGCCTTGGCGGTCGCGACCACCTCGTAGCGGTGGAGCAGCCAGATCGGCACGAAGCGGCGGCGCAGATTGGCCATCGGCTCGCCCGGTGCCAGCGCGCCCAGCCCGAACTGCGCGATCGCCGCCTGGCGCACGCCCATCATCCGTGTGAGCTCGGCGGTCGGGTTGGCCCCATCGTCCCACAGCCCGCCCCAGCGCTGCGACGTATCGGGCGCACGGGCGTTGTCGTCCTCGACATAGCGCAATCCGCTCGCCACCACGGCGGCGGCCTTGGCGCGCGCGGCGGTCTCGTCCGGCTCGCCATAGAGCCAGTCGACGGTGGCCATGTCCCATGCGCCGACGCCCACGCCATAGGCGTCGGAGAGGTCGGGCCTGCCGTCGACCAGCCCGATCCGCGGCGGCGGGTAATCCATCACCGAGGCGCGGTCCTGCGTGCTGGCGGCGAAATTATGCGCGAAGCCGAGCGTATGGCCAACCTCATGCGCGGCGAGCTGGCGCAACCGCGCGAGCGCGACCTGCACCGGATCGTTCGGCCCGCCGCTATTGAGTTTGTCCGCCCCCACCAGCCCGGTGAAGATCTGGATGTCCTGCCGCGCCCGCAGCGAGCCGAGCACGACCATGCCCTTGACGATCTCGCCGGTGCGCGGATCGACGATCTCCTGGCCATAGGACCAGCCGCGCGTCGCGCGGTCGTCCCAGTTGACGATGTTGTAGCGCACGTCGAGCGGGTCGATGTCCCTGGGCAGAACCTTGACCTCGAAGGCGTCGATATAGCCGGCGGCGGTGAAGGCCTGCTTCCACCAGCTGACCCCGTCGATCAGCGCCTGCCGGATCGGCTCGGGCGCGCGGTTGTCGATGTAATAGACGATCGGCTGCTTGACCCGCGAGGGCGCCGGGCCGGGAGTGACCTTCTCCAGCCGGAAGCGATTGGCGAAATCGCGCACCACATCCTCGCCCAGTGGGGCGGCGAAATCGACCACCTGGGTGGCAAACCCGCCCATGCGCGGATCGAAGGCACGCGGCACGAAGCCCGGACCGGGCAGTTTGACGAAGCTGGAATGGACGGTGAAGCTGACCTGCCGCGGATCGGGAGCGATATTGGCGACCTCGTCTCCCGGCCGGTCGGAAGCAAAGGTCTGGATCGCGTCGACTTCGAGATTGTCGGGGAACAGCTTGACCGATGCGGGCACCGCCGCGCTGAGTCTCTCGGCCAGCTTGAACCCGGCCCCCGCGCCTTGCGGATTGTCGCCGGTGCCCATGGTGTCGCTGCTCTGGTTGAGCGAATCGGCGATCCCCAGCGTGTCGGTCGCGAGGAAACCGGCGATATCGACCACATAGCTGCCATCGGGCAGGGTCTCGGCGATATCGCCCATCCACACGGTCGAGGTGGCGAAATCGCCGCTGCCGCGCGGGTCGCTGGGCGCGGCCCCGGTGGCGCGGAAGCGCGGGTTCTCGAACTGGATCGCGACCTTCTTGCCCAACCGG
>JAJXVK010000256.1 GCA_021782155.1 Pseudomonadota bacterium | reverse complement strand
CACCGGGTTTTTGTCGTAGGTAAGTGTCTTTTCGTAAGCAGTCCTTCGCTCAGGAGTGAACGTCGCCGGCGCAGAGCCGCGCGCATTGTAGTAGCGGGCCGTTAATCCCGGCTTGCCATCGTCTGTTCGCAAAGCCGTGGCAGGGACCGGATCGCCATCGGTCACTGACTCGCCGAAAGGCACATAGCTTATCGATGCAGATGGCAAAGCCTGCTGCAAGCCGTCGACCACCGAGATCGGCGGCGCCGAATAGGGGGATGAATAATTGCCGCGCAGGACGCGGGTCGCATCTCCCAAGGGCCCGATCACCGCGATGCGCTTGGCCGCTCCGGCAAGCGGGAGGACCCCATCGTTCTTGAGCAGGACCATGCTCTCTTCGGCCGCCTTGAGCGCCAGCGCGCCATGGGCAGGCGTTCCGATATCCGCGATTTGCGCGGTCGCGGTGCTGAGCGGACGCACACCGGGCAGGTCACCATTGCGCAAGCGTGCCGAAAACAGCCGCACGAGCGAGCGGTCGATATCGGCGACCGCGAGCAGTCCGCGGTCGAGCGCTTCGCGGTAGCGATCGTCGAGACCGGCGGTGTCGGACAAGGTCGCGGTGTTGCATTCATTATCGACGCCGTGACGCATGGCGGCGGTGACGGCCGTCGCCTGATCGGGGGCATATTTGTGCGTGTCAGCGATGTCCTTGACCGCATCGCAATCCGACACGACGTAACCCTGGAACCCCCAGGCGCGGCGCAGATGATCGTCGAGCAATTCATTGCTCGCGCAGGCGGGTTGCCCGTCGATGCGGTTGTAGGCGCACATGATCGAGCCGGCCTTCGCTTCCACGATCGCCGCGCGGAATGCCGGCATGAAGGTATCTTCCAGATCGTGCCGCGAAACGAAGACATTTGCGGTGTGGCGAGTGCCCTCGGGGCCGCTGTGAACGGCAAAGTGCTTGGGCGTCGCGATCACATTCGGGAGGTCCGGGTTCGACCCCTGCATTCCTTCGATGAAGGATGTTCCCATGTGCGCGGTCAGGAAGGGATCCTCACCATAGGTTTCCTGCCCCCGGCCCCAGCGCGGATCGCGGAAGCTATTGATATTGGGCGACCATGTATCGAGACCAGTGCCGATCCGTCCCATCCGGCCGGTCGTACGCGCCAGCGCATGAAGCCCGCGCAGTTCGACGCTGATATCGCCGGCTACCGCCTTGACGAGCGGCGCATCGAAACTGGCCCCCAGGCCGATCGGTTCGGGAAAATTGGTGGTTGGCACCGTGCCCAGCGCACCGTGCAGCGACTCGGTCCACCAGTTGTAAGCCGGAATGCCGAGCCGCGGAATGGCCGGCGCGGTGTTGAGCAATTGCTTGAGCTTTTCATCGAGCGTCAACTTCGCGACGATCTCCGCGGCGAGCTGATCGGCGCGCGCGCGAACCGGCGTGATGGCTGCTGCCTCAGCCCTTTCGCCAGCCGTGGACGCGAAGCATGGCTGTATCGGCACGATCATGATCGGCATCGCGGCGATCGCAGTGGCCAGCCTCAGCCTCTTTTTTCCAAACCCGATTTTTCGCACTGCGATCCCTTTCCCTAGTCCATGAACCTGCCGCCGGATCTGCCGAGCGCTATCCCCGGCACTTGCGGCGCGGCTGGCGTCAAACCGACTGAAGCCCGACATCGACGATCTTGCGGATCAAGTCCCGGTGGCGCGGCAAACCGGAGCGCAGCCTTTCGGTATGGAGCGCGTTTTCCCGCATCTCGCTTTGCGCCTGGCGCGTCTCGCCGGCGAGCATCGCGGGATCCACCTTGGTCCGAAATCCCATGCCATAGAGGACATATTGATAGCTGGCGGGCGGGAAGACCTCCTCGACCCGGTCGAATTCGTCATGGAACCAAGGCGCCTGATATTGCCACAGCAACATCAGTTCCTGCAGCCGCTCCGGAATTGTCTCCTTGCGCACATTGTCGCGCCAGAAGTCGCTGTCCTGACGCTGCGTAAGGACATAGTGCAGCTTGAGGAAATCGATGATCCGGCCCCAGCGATAATCCGTGGTCGCGTTGAACCTTTTGGCGATGACATCCATCACCTCGCGGCAGGCCGGGGTCTGCTCCGCGATCAGCTTTGCCGACATCTCTATGAGCACGATTGCCGAAGCCTCAAGCGGCTCGAGGAAGCCTGCCGCAAGCCCGATAGCCACGCAGTTGCGCTTCCAGAAGGTTTCGCGCCGCCCCGCCCGGATCGGGATCTTGCGCAAGCTGAGCTTGTCGCCGGCCGGACCCAGATACGCGCGCAATTCGCTTTCGGCATCTTCGTCGTCGATATGGGCGCTGGAGTAGACGTAGCCGATGCCCCGGCGGGTGGGCAGGCCGATGTCCCAGATCCACCCCGCCGACTGCGCGGTAGAGATGGTTTGGGAGGCGATCGGCGCGTCTTCGCTCTCATAGGGCATCTGCACCGCCAGAGCGGTGTCGCAGAACAGCACGTCGCTGCATTCCATGAACGGAACGCCCAGCGCTTCGCCGATCAGCAGCGCCTTGAAGCCGGTGCAATCGACGAACAGATCACCCTCGATTGCTCCGGCCTGTTCGGTGATCACCGCTTGGACGTCGCCATCCTCGGCCATCGCGACGTCCCGGACATCGGCAAGGACGTGGCGGACGCCCAGCTTTTCGGTGCAGTGGCGCTGCAGAAACGGGGCGAACTTGCCCGCATCGAGGTGATAAGCGTAATTGGCGAGTGCCTCGAACTCGGGCGTCGCCATGGTCTTGGGAGCGAGGCCGTCGTCGCAGATGCGCCCTTGCGGACAGACAGCGTCGCAAAAGCTCGCGCCATTGCCGCCTTCGAGCCAGTGCGGCACGAGATTGAGCCGCGAAAAGCCCTGCGGCAGCATCAGCGGATGATAATAGGCGTCATCGGGCGCGCCTGTGGTCCACCGCGCGAACTTCGCGCCTTGCTTGAAAGCCGCGTCGCATTCGCGAAAGAAATCGGTTTCCGATACGCCGATACGCGCCAGCGTGGTCCTAAGCGTCGGCCAGGTCCCTTCGCCGACCCCGATGATCGGCGTGTTGGGCGATTCGACCAGCGTGACGGAAAAGTCGCCCGGGATCCGGGCCTTGTGCTTGGCCGCGATAATGCCGGCGGTC
>JAJXVK010000255.1 GCA_021782155.1 Pseudomonadota bacterium | reverse complement strand
GCCTGCCCGGCGGAAGCAGGCGACCGGGTCGATGGCCCCGCCCGCCTCCAATCGCGCCATGGCGAGGATCGGTTCCACATCGGTGCGGAACGCCTGTTTCAGCACGGTCGTCGCCTGCAGTGCGTCGTTGGCCTGCTGGAACGCGTCGAGCGCCGCGCGATCCACCAGAAGCGCCTGCGCGTAGGCGCGCTGCACCTCCATCGCCGATACCATCAGGCTTTCGATCGGGTCTGTGACGTTATGGCTTTGATCGAGCATGTGGGCGGGGTCGAAGCCCGCCCGGCCTTCGGCGTCGACCAGTTCGTTGAAGACCAGGAACAGCCGGTAGGGATCGATGGACCCGGTATCCAGATCGTCGTCGCCATATTTGGAATCGTTGAAATGGAAGCCGCCAAGCTTGCCGAACTGGATGAGGCGGGCGACGATCATCTCGATGTTCACATTGGGCGCGTGGTGGCCAAGATCGACAAGGCATTGCGCCTTGGGGCCCAGCGTTTGTGCGATCAGGTAGTTGGTGCCCCAGTCTTGCACCACCGTCGAATAGAACGCCGGTTCATACATCTTGTGTTCGGTGAACAGCCGCCAGTCGTCGGGCAGACGCGCGTAGACATGGGCGAGGCTGTCAAGATACCGCTCGAATTGCCGGGTGAAATTCGCCTGACCGGGAAAGTTGGAGCCATCGCCCACCCAGACCGTCAGCGCCTTCGATCCAAGCGCCTGACCGAATGCGATGCACTCGATGTTATGTTCGATGGCCTGTACGCGGGTGGCGGTGTCGGTGTGCGACAGCGAGCCGTATTTGTAGCTGGACCGCTGCTGGGGCTGATCCTGGAAGGTGTTGGAATTCATCGCGTCGAAGCTGAGGCCGAGCGACTGCGCCTTGGCCAGCAGTTCCTTGGGGTCGGCCTTGTCCCACGGGATGTGCAGCGAGACCGCAGGCGCGGCGCGCGTCAGTTGCTGGATGACGGCGCAGTCTTCGAGCTTGTCGAAGATGTGGCGCGGCTCGCCTTCGCCCGGAAAGCGGGCAAAGCGGGTGCCGCCGGTACCGACGCCCCAACTGGGAACGGCGACACCGTAGCGGGCGACGCGCGCCTTGACCGCGTCGATGTCGATGCCCCGGCGGGCAAGGCGCTCGCCCAGACTGGTGTAATCGGTCTCGAGCGCCGATAGGCGGGCAGCGTTTTCGGCCTCGATCAGGGTCGCGTCGATCATCTGCATGGGACTACCTGGTGAACGCCTGAACGTTGCCGGCATCCACGTTCAGGATGTTGCCGGTTGACTTGGCCGAAAGGTCGGAGGCGAAGAAATAAGTCGCCTCGGCGATATCCTCGGGCAGCACCGAGCGTTTCAGCAGGGACCGCTGGCGATACATCTCCTCCAGCCCCTCCTTGTCGGTCTGATAGGTCGAGGCGCGCTGGCTGAGCCAGTCGCCCGACCAGATCTTCGATCCGCGCAGCACGGCATCGGGATTGACGACATTGACGCGGATCTGCTCGCCCGCGCCTTCCAGGGCCAGGCAGCGGGCCAGATGAATTTCGGCCGCCTTGGCGGTGCAGTAGGCGGCGGCATTCGGCGATGCGGCAAGGCCGTTCTTCGAGGCGATGAAGACGACCGAGCCGCCGATGCCCTGTGCCTTGAGGATCTTGAACGCCTCGCGACTGACAAGGAAATAGCCGGTGGACAGGATGTCCATGTTCCTGTTCCACAGCGCAAGGCTCGTGTCCTCGATCGGCGCGGAAGAGGCGATGCCCGCATTCGACACCAGGATGTCGAGCCCGCCGAATTCGACGGCGGTCTGCGCATAGGCGGCGATCACGGCGGCTTCGTCGGTGACGTTCATGGTCACGGTGCGCACCACGTCGCTGCCGTAGCGGGCGGCGAGGGTGCGCGCCGTCTCGGCCAGTGCCGCCTCGTCGATATCGGCGAGCATCACGCAGGCGCCTTCGCGCAGCAGACGATCGGCGGTGGCCGACCCGATGCCCCCGGCGCCGCCGGTGACGAACCCGATGCGCCCGGCCAGCGATTTCGGTTTCGGCATCCGTTGCAGCTTCGCCTCTTCCAGCAGCCAGTATTCGATGTCGAAGGCTTCCTGTTCGGGCAGGCCGCAGTATTCGGACACGGCAGAGGCACCGCGCATCACGTTGATGGCGTTGACGTAGAATTCCGCCGAGATGCGGGCGGTGGCCTTGTCTTTCGCGAAGGTCAGCATCCCGACCCCGGGAACGAGGTAGACCACGGCATTCGGGTCGCGCAGGGCGGGCGAGTTGGGGTGTTTGCAGCGGTCGTAATAGGCGGCATAGTCCTTGCGATAGGCCTCGACCATGCCCTTGAGGTCGGCAAGGGTTGCGGCAACATCCGGTTTGGCCGGATCGAACGCCACCACCAGCGGGCGGATCTTGGTGCGCAGGAAGTGATCCGGGCATGATGTGCCAAGGGCGGCCAGCGGCTCCATCGCCTGCGCGTTGACGAATTCCAGCACGGCGGGCTGGTCGTCGAAATGCCCGACCATCGCGTGGTCGTTGGAGATCATGCCGCGGATCGCGGGCATCAGGGCGGCGGCAACGGCGCGGCGCCCGGCGGCATCAAGGCTCTTGTGTTTCGCTCCACCAAAGATCGTCTTGCCGACCGTCTCGCCCTCGAACCACGCCATCGCGCGGTTGATGATCCGCAGCGTGGTTTCATAGCAAAGCTTCGCGTCGTCATCCCAGGTGAAAAGACCATGCGATTCCAGCACGACACCTTTTGCCTCGGGGTGGTCCTCGCAATATTTGCCCAGCCAGAGGCCCAATTCGTAGCCCGGCCGTTTCCACGGCAGCCAGCCGATTTCATCGCCAAAGATCGTCTGTGTCAGCTCGCGCGAGTTCCGTGACGCCGCGATGGCGATGATCGCATCGGGGTGCATGTGATCGACATGCTTGCGCGGCACATAGGCATGCAGCGGGGTGTCGATCGAGGCGGCGCGGGTGTTGAGGTTGAAGGTGCAGTGGGGCAGGTAGCCCACCATCTCGTCCTCGTGCTCCACGCCACGGTAAAGACCCTTCAGCGCCCGCAGCTTGTCCATGTAGAGCGTGGCGAAGCCGTCCATCCTGATCGAGCCGACATCGCCGCCCGATCCCTTGACCCACAGAAC
>JAJXVK010000047.1 GCA_021782155.1 Pseudomonadota bacterium | reverse complement strand
ACCTCGGCGGCGACCGTGGCGGTGCTGCCCGAGCCCGACGAGGTCGACGTGGCGATCGAGGACAAGGACCTCAAGACCGACATCTACCGCGCGTCCGGCGCGGGCGGGCAGCACGTCAACACCACCGATTCGGCGGTGCGCATCACGCACCTGCCCAGCGGCATCGTGGTCACCTGCCAGGACGAACGCAGCCAGCACAAGAACAAGGCCAAGGCGATGCAGGTGCTGCGCGCGCGGCTCTACGAGAAGATGCGCGACGAAGCGCAAGGCGAGGAAGCCGCGGCAAGGAAGGCGATGGTCGGTTCGGGCGACCGCTCCGAACGCATCCGCACCTACAACTTTCCGCAGGGGCGCGTGACCGACCACCGCATCAACCTGACGCTCCACCGCCTGCCCGAAGTGCTCGAAGGGCCGGGGCTTGGCGAGCTGATCGACGCGCTCACCGCCGAGGACCAGGCCAAGCGGCTGGCGGCCCTGGGTGAGTGACGGGGTATGCATGACCGTCGGCGAGCGGCTGCGCGAAGCCGCAGCCGCGCTCGGCCCCGGCGCCTCGACCGGACGGCTTGATGTCGAGCTGCTGATGGCCCACGCGCTGGGCACCTCGCGCACCGGCCTGCTGCTGCGCCACATGCGCGATGAAGCGCCCGCCGGCTTCGAACAGCTGTTCGCGCGGCGGCGGGCGGGCGAGCCGGTCGCCTACATCATGGGCCGAACCGAGTTCTGGGGGCTCGATCTCGCGGTCAGTCCCGCCGTCCTGATCCCGCGCGCCGACAGCGAGACGCTGGTCGAGGCCGCGCGCGCCGCCTTCGCCGGGCGCGCTCCGCCGCGGCGGGTGCTCGACTGCGGTACCGGCTCGGGCGCGCTGCTGCTTGCCGCGCTGACGCTGTTTCCCGGGGCGGAAGGGCTGGGCATCGACCGTTCGGACGAAGCACTCGCCGTCGCGCAGGCCAATGCCGGGCGGACAGGCCTTGCCGCGCGCGCGCGCTTCGCGCTCGCCGACTGGGACGCGCCGGGCTGGGACGAGGGCTTCGGCACCTTCGACCTCGTCCTCGCCAACCCGCCCTATGTCGAGGACGACGCCGAGCTCGAAGCCGTGGTGCGCGATCACGAGCCGCCGGGCGCGCTGTTCGCGGGGCCCGAAGGGCTCGACGCCTACCGCGTGCTGGTGCCGCAACTGCCGCGCCTTCTGGCACCCGAAGGGGTGGCGCTGGTCGAGATCGGGTCGCGCCAGGACGGCGCGGTAAGCGCGATCGCCGCTGCCGCCGGGCTCTCCGCGCGGCTCCACCGCGACCTTGCCGGGCGCCCCCGCGCGCTCGAAATGCGCGATTCGGGCAATATTTCGCTTGGCAAGGGCCCAAGCGATCACTAATTGTGTCATCAGGCAGGGCGACGGATGAAGGCTTCCCGTCCCGGCCAACTCCACCATTTGCGCAGTGGCCCGGGTTAAACCGGCGGGCGTCAGATGCTGGGACACCACGGTCCGTGGGGACCTGTGGCGGAGGGTTGCGCGGCCACGCGGAGAGTTCAGAGATTACAATCTCGCGAAGGCTGCCCCAGACAAGGAATTGCCTGAGTTGAATAACAATCGTGGCAACAACCGCCGGCGCGGCCGCGGCAACAACCGCGCGCAGGGCGGCGGTCAACAGCTCAACCGGATCGACAGCCGTGCGCGTGGCAACGCGCCGCAACTGCTCGAGAAGTACAGGAAGATGGCGCACGACGCCCATCTCAACGGCGACCGCGTGCAGGAGGAATACTACCTGCAGTTCGCCGACCACTACTTCCGCGTGATCGCAGACCAGCGCGTGCGCCAGGACGAGCAGCGCCAGCGCCCATCGAACGACCGCTGGCAGGACAGCGATTCGGACGACGACGGCGACGAGACCGAAATCGAGACCGGCGGGAACGATCGCCGTTACGAGCGGAACGACCGCGGCGAACGCAACGACCGCGGCGAACGCGGCGAACGCAACGACCGTCGTGACCGCGACAATCGCCGCGAGCGCGATGACGTGCGCGTCGAGCAGGGCCAGTTCGCCATCGAAGGCGAACCGATCGAATCGGAAAACGACAATCCCTTCGTGCGCGATGTGCGCCACCAGCGCCCGCAGCGCGGCCGCCCGCGCCGCCAGCACGACGAACAGGCAGAATTCGGCGGCGAAGGCCAGGGCGAGTCCGGCGGCGAAGGCAACGGCATGGATCCGGCGAGCCTGCCCCCGGCTTTCGGTGCGCGCAGCGAAGACGCGGCGGAGGCCGCGGCCGAAGCTCCCGCGCCAAAGCGCCGTGGTCGTCCGCGCAAGGCCCCTCCGGCCGAACCGGTCGAAAGCTGAGCCCTGCCGGTCAGGCTTGACGGCCCGGCGATGACCGGGCGGTCGTGCTTGCCACCCGCTGCGCGAGCGGCCACAAGCCGCGCGTGATCCCGGCACCCGTCTCCCGCATCGCCCGACCGCTCGCCGCGCGCCCGGCGCTGGTCGCTCCTGTCGTCGGCGCGGCGGCAGCGGCGGGTTTCCAGCCGCTCGCGCTGTGGCCGCTGACGCTTCTCGCCCTCGCCTGGCTGCTTGCGGCGACGCGCGGGGCGCAAGACTGGCGGCATGCCGCGCTGATCGGCTGGCTGTGGGGTCTGGGCCACTTCACGCTGGGCAACAACTGGATCGCCACCGCCTTCACCTACCAGGCGCAGATGCCGGCCTGGCTGGGCTGGATCGCGGTGGCCCTACTCTCGCTCTACCTGGCGCTTTTCCCCGCGCTCGCCGCACTCGCCGCGCGCCTGCTGGAACGGCGCACCGGCGCGGATTCGCGGCTCGCTCATGCCCTGGCCTTCGCCGCGTGCTGGATCGTCAGCGAGTGGCTGCGCGGCTGGCTGTTCACCGGATTTCCGTGGAACCCGCTCGGCGCGGCGGCGCTCGGCGGATTCGACCGGCCGGGCCTGGCGCGCGCGCTGCCGTGGCTCGGCACCTATGCGCTGTCCGGCCTCGTCGTACTGCTGGCCGCCGCCTGGCTCGGCGCGTGGCGCATGGCGCTCGCCCGGCGCTTTGCTCCGGCAACCGTGCTGGCGCTGATCCCCGCCGGCCTGATGCTGCTTCCGCTGTACGGCGATCCGGCGAAGGGCACCTTGCCCTTCACCCTGGTCCAGCCGAACATCACCGAAGATGTGCTCAACAACCCGGCGAATTTCGAGAGCCAGTTCCGCAAGACCGCGTTGCTCAGCCTGCCGCGCCACCCCGGCGAGCGGCGGCTGGTGCTGTGGCCGGAATCGGGCATCCCCGACTTCCTGCGCACCGGCTATCCGCAGTACCTCTATGACGAGACGACCTTCGCCGCCGATCCCGTCATGGCGCGCGAACGGATCGGGCGCGTGATTGGGCGGGGCAGCCTGCTGCTGTCGGGCACGCAGGATCTCGAGATAAGGGACGGCCGGATCCTCGGCGCGCGCAATTCGGTCACCGCGATCGATGCTGACGGCGCGATTCGCGGTTCCTATGCCAAGGCGCACCTCGTGCCATTTGGCGAATACCTGCCGCTGCGCTGGCTGCTGACCCGGCTCGGGCTGTCGCGACTTGTACCCGGAGACGTCGACTTCTGGCCGGGACCGGGGCCGCGCACGCTCGATCTGGGCGATTCCGCCAAGGGTGGCTGGGGCCGGATCGGCGTCCAGGTCTGCTACGAGATCGTGTTTTCGGGCGAAGTAGTGGACGAAGCGCATCGGCCTGATTTCCTGTTCAATCCCTCGAACGACGGCTGGTTCGGCGCCTGGGGCCCGCCACAGCACCTGGCGCAAGCGCGGATGCGCGCGATCGAGGAGGGATTGCCGATCCTGCGTTCGACCACCACCGGGATCAGCGCGGTGATCGACGCCGACGGCAGGGTCGTCTCGCACATCGGCCACAACGTTGCCGGCCGGATCGACGGCTCGGTCCCGCCGGCGCATGCGCCGACGCTCTTTTCACACCTCGGAAACATGCTCCCGCTTGGCTGGGCGATAGGACTTCTTGGCCTGAGCCTTGTTGCCACGCGCCGCCGCGCCCGCTAGGGAGCGGCGACATAAAGAATTCTTTATATCGGATGGACAGTATGCGCAGCGATTACCTCTTCACTTCCGAATCGGTTTCCGAAGGGCATCCCGACAAGGTCTCGGACCAGATTTCCGACGCCATCGTCGACCTGTTCCTGTCGAAGGATCCCTATGCCCGCGTTGCCTGCGAGACGCTGACCACCACGCAGAAGGTGGTGCTGGCCGGCGAGATCCGCTGCAAGGGCGTCTACGAGAACGGCGCCTGGGCCGACGGCGCGCTCGACGAGATCGAGAAGACCGTGCGCGATACGGTGAAGAGGATCGGCTACGAGCAGGACGGCTTCCACTGGAAGACGCTGAGCTTCGAGAACTACCTGCACGGCCAGTCCGCGCACATCGCGCAGGGCGTCGACGCGGCGGGCAACAAGGACGAAGGCGCGGGCGACCAGGGCATCATGTTCGGCTTCGCCTGCGACGAGACGCCCGACCTGATGCCGGCGACACTCGACTACAGCCACAAGATCCTCCAGCGCATGGCGACAGACCGCCACTCGGGCGCGGCTCCCTTCCTCGAGCCCGACACCAAGAGCCAGGTCACGCTGCGCTTCAAGGACGGCAAGCCGGTCGCCGCGACCGCGATCGTCGTCTCGACCCAGCACGGCAAGGGCTATGACGAGGGCGCGAAGGAAGCCGAGCTCAAGGCCTATGTGAAGAAGGTCGTGGCCGACGTGCTCCCCGCCGAGCTGCTGTCGGCCGAGACCGTCTACCACATCAACCCGACCGGCAGCTTCGAGATCGGCGGGCCCGACGGCGACGCCGGCCTCACCGGCCGCAAGATCATCGTCGATACCTACGGCGGCGCCGCCCCGCACGGCGGCGGCGCGTTCTCGGGCAAGGACCCGACCAAGGTCGACCGTTCGGCCGCCTACGTGACGCGCTACATCGCCAAGAACGTGGTCGCGGCGGGGCTCGCCAAGCGCTGCACGATCCAGGTCGCCTATGCGATCGGCGTAAGCGAGCCGCTGTCGCTCTACGTCGATACCCACGGCACCGGCACCCATGCCGACGACGTGCTGGAGAAGGCCGTCGCCGCGGTCGCCAGGGACAGGCTCGGCGGGCTGACCCCGCGCGGCATCCGCGAAGGACTCGGCCTCAACAAGCCGATCTACGCCTGCACCGCGGCCTATGGCCACTTCGGCCGCACCGCCGAGGGCGATTTCTTCCCGTGGGAACGCACCGACCTCGCCGACGCGCTCAAGGCCGCGCTGGCCTGATCCACCCTCAACGGCGCCCCGTGCGCGCGGACGGGGCGCTGATGGGTTTCATCTGTGCTGTCCTACAGCACGCCATCCGCGCGATGGGTCCGGCTTTCCAGGAGCCTGCCCATGCGCGACCTTACCCCCCGCATTGTCCTCGAGCTGCTCGCGCACGAAGGCCTCGTGCGCGAGGCCTATCGCGACAGCACGGGGGTGTGGACCTGGAGCGTGGGGATCACCGACGCTTCGGGCCACCGCGTCTACCCGCGCTACAAGGACAACCCCCAGCCGCTCTCGCACTGTCTTGAGGTCTACGTGTGGCTGCTGCGCACGCGCTACCTGCCGCAGGTTATCGCCGCCTTCGGCGCCTATGACCCGGCCGAGCACGAGCTTGGCGCGGCGCTTTCGTTTCACTGGAATACCGGTGCGATCGCCCGCGCGAGCTGGGTGGGCAGGTTCACATCGGGTGACCGCGACGGCGCTCGCGCTTCGTTCCTGTCATGGGCCCGCCCTTTGGCGGTGGCGGCGCGGCGCGCGCGCGAGGCGGCCTTGCTGTTTGATGGGCAATGGAGCGGCGACGGCAGCGCGCTGGTCTACGCTGTCTCCAAGCCCTCGTATCATCCCGCTGGCGGCCAGCGGCAGGATCTGCGCGAGGCCGTCGACGCACTTCTCTCGCCCCCGTCCGCGAGTTCAGCCGCAAGCCCGGAACCAGCCCTCGCGCCGAAACCGGCGACGCCCTCCGGCGGCGGACCCGCATCGCGCCCCAACTGGTTCGGACGGCTGTTCGGGTCCTAGTGGTCCGATTCTGACATTCGATACCGTCTGCGGGCCGGTCGCGCTCGAATGTCAGAATCTTCTCGGACCACTGGAAGCTTATGATTCGAGTGGATTTTACGATTTTGACATTTGCAGACCCATCCCAGCCGCAAGGGGATGCAAATGTCAAAATCAATCCACTAGTTCCCTTCCCACAGCTGCCGTGCGCGCTCCAGCGCGGGATACCTGGGCTGGTCCGAAGCCAGCGTGTCGAGCACGGTGCGGCGCAGACGCGCCAGCAGACCGGGCGTGGCGAGATCGGCCTGTCCGGCGAGAATTTCGTCGGCGAGCGCCCTGTCGTGCGGATCGGGTCGCCCGGCCAGTTCGCGTCGCACGATGCCCAGCGCGTTCTGCGCCACGGCAAGGTCGAACCGGTCGCGCCCCTCGAGCTTCGGCTTGACCGTCGCCGCAAGCCATTCCGACACCGCGGTGAGGATTTCGCCCGCCGAAGCTTCGCCCTTGCGTTCGCCTGGTCTGGCTGGTGCGGGGGCGAGCGCGCGCGCGCGTTCGGCCTCGGGCGCGTCGTCCTCGAGCAGCAGCAGCAGGTCAAGTTCCTGCTCGGCGCCGCGCCGCGACACGACCACGCGCTCGATCGAACGGTCGGTCCCGCCGCGCCAGTACTGACCCATGTCCGCGCAACCCAGCCACCACCACACCGTGCGGAACACCAGCCAGAAGCGGAAGCGCGCGCGGTCCACCTGCGCGCCGCCCGCGGCTTCGTAGGCGGCGAAGTAGGTGTCGAGGTCGGTAAAGCCGAAGGCGGGCGCGTCGAGCCGGCCGAAGCGCCACACCGTCATGCAGCCGTAGGCGAGGTCCTCGTGGCTGTCGCCGAGGTGCGCCAGCTCCCAGTCGAGCACGCCGGTCAGGCGTCCGCCGTCGGCCATGACGTTGCCGATGCGCAGGTCTCCGTGGACCAGCCGGCGCGGCGCTTGGGCTGGCAGGTGCGCGCGCAGCCAGGCGAGCCCCAGCGCGATGACCGGCCGGTCGCCGCCATGCGCGGCAAAGCGTTCGGCCAGCGATTCGACGCCAGGCGCGGCATCGAGCACGGGCAGGAAACCGAGGCCCTGCGTGTCGAGCGCGTGGATCCGCGCCAGCGCCGTGGCGAGGTCTTCGATCATCGCGCGCGGGTCCCCGGCCAGCACGGTCCCGGGATCGGCGGTCCCGGCGATCGCCCGCATGACGAAGCCGATGCCGATGCCGTCTGTGTCTTTCAGTTCGGCCACCACCTCTGGCGCAAGCACGCCGCCGGTCGCCGCGCGGCGGATCACTTCGGCTTCGTTGGCGAGATAGAGCGGACGCGCCGCCAGCCAGTCGGCCGAGGGCGCGCGGCGCAGGACGAAGTCCTCGCCATGGCAGGTGAAGCGCCAGCTCTGCATGTTGGCCCCGCCCGTCAGGCGGTGCAGCCCGGTCACCGCCCCCGCGATACCGCCTCGCGCCATCGCGCGCTCGAGGCCCGCCGCGAGGGCGGCAGGTTCGGACGTCACGTCGGTCACGCCGCGCGGGCCGCCCGGCCGAACTGTTCGATGCTGTCGTTTCCGGTCATGACCCCGCCCGCGCGTGCCGCTCCACCTTGCCGGCAGAGCCCTTTAATCGCTTGATTAAACGGCTGGCGCGGCGATGCAACCGCTAAAGCGACCAGGCCGGGAACCGCCTTCGCGCGAATCCGGTCGCGAATTGGTGAATTGGAGTAGTCAGGACGCTCCATATTGGCGATAAGTTGAGCACGGTGCTGCTTTCCCGACCGGTTGCGGCAGGATAGGCTGGTAACCGCGAGTTCACGCTCGTGTGATAAGTGGGGTCGAATGACGGGACGGTTCAAAAAATTCGCGCTGGCGATGGCTATGGCCGCGCCGCTTCTGGTGGCGACCGCGCCGGTACGCAGCCAGGAGACTTCCGCGTTGCAGCAGCAGCGCGACCAGGCGCTCCAGCAACAGGTCGAGCGGATCGTTGCCGGTGCGCGCGGCCGTGTAGGCATCGCCGCGGCCGACCTCGATGGCGGCGGCCAGGTGATGATCGATGCCGACCAGCTCTTCCCGATGGCCAGCACCACCAAGATCGCGATTGCCGCGACCTACCTCAGCCAGGTCGAGACCGGGCGCCTGACGCTCGACGAGAAATTCCCGCTGCTGATCCCGGTCCGCCAGCCGGTCGCCGAATGGGGCCCCGTCGCCAAGGTTCGCGAAGGCAGCCTGCTCTCGGCGCAGAGCCTTATGGAACTTTCCATCACCCGCAGCGACAACGAAGCCACCGACGCGCTGCTGCGCGCCGTGGGCGGGCCGCGCGCGGTGAACGCCTGGCTCGCCAGCAAGGGCATCACCAACCAGCACCTCGATTCCGACATCGCCACCCTGGTGCGCGACGACGGCAGGATCGACCCCGCCACGACGATCGTCACGCAAACCGCGAGCACGCCGCGCGCGATGATCGCGCTGCTCGCCGCGATCGACCGCGGCGACGCGCTCAGCCCCAAGAGCCGCGCGGTGCTGCTCGACACGATGACGCGCACGGTCACCGGATCGCGCCGCATCCGCGCCGGACTGCCCAAGGGCACGCTGTTCGCGCACAAGACCGGGTCGCTGCACGACGTGACCTGCGACGTGGGCATCGTCCGCCTGCCCGACGGCCGTCATCTGGCGCTGGCCATGTTCTTCGCCGGTCCCGATGGCCATCGCGCACACGGCGAGATGATGGCCGAGGCCGCGCGCGTGCTTTACGACGGCTTCGCCTCGATGCCGAGCGGGCACGGAACGATCGCGCTGGGCCGGTAGTCCCCTGCCCCTTGATTCGCCGAATACACGAGGGGGCGCCGCGGCGCCCCTTTTCGTGCCCGGTGTTGCGGCTCGAGGCCGGGGCGGCGCGCCGGGCGCAAACAAAAAGGGCGTGCCCCACCGGGAGGCACGCCCTTCTCGAGAAATCGAGCCTTGCGGCTGATTACTTGGCGGCGTCCGAAGCGGTCGCGGCGGCGTCCGAAGCGGCGTCCATCGCGGTGTCCGAAGCCGAAGCAGCGGCGTCGGCAGCGGTCGAAGCGGCGTCGTCCATGGTGGCGGCGGCGTCCGAAGCGGCCGTGTCGGCGGCGGTCGAGGCTTCATCGGCCGACTTCGAGCAGCCAGCGAGGGCGAAAGCGGTGCCGGCAACGGCGACGAGGATGAGCTTGCGCATTTGGTTTACAATCCCTGGATTGAAGTGAACCGCGACGGGCCGGCGGCCCGTCGCAAAGCCTACTCAATCGGTAGACTTCGGGGCCCCAATTAATCGGCATTGGACCCCTATGCAAGTCAAAGTGCGTCCCGCCCCTTGGGGGCACGACTCGCCCGGCCTGCTGGGAGTGAGAGATTGCGCCCAAATGACCGGCTTGTCCGGCTGCGCCAGACCGTGCCTCCCGCAGGGCGAACCGCGCGGTCCGGCGAAGCCGCCAACCGCCCGGGCATTGAGCGACGATCGCCCATGACGCGCGGCGAAGCGGCTGTTACAGCGGAAACCATGGACGCCAAGCAGCACCTCTACCTCGTCGACGGATCGGCCTACATCTTCCGCGCCTATCACCGCCTGCCGCCGCTCACGAACCCGCAGGGAACGCCGGTGGGCGCGGTCTACGGCTACACCACGATGTTGTGGAAACTTGCCGACGACCTGCACAAGGCCGACGGGCCCACGCACCTCGCGGTCATCCTCGACAAGTCGGGCAAGTCGTTCCGCAACGACCTCTACGATGCCTACAAGGCCAACCGCCCCCCGCCGCCCGAAGACCTTGTCCCGCAGTTCCCGCTGATTCGCGACGCGACGCGCGCCTTCAGCCTGCCCTGCATCGAGGAAGCGGGGCTCGAGGCCGACGACCTCATCGCCAGCTACGCGCGCGCGGCCACCCGGCGCGGCTGGGACGTGACGATCGTCAGTTCGGACAAGGATCTGATGCAGCTCGTCGGCAAGTGCGCCGGCACCAACGGCGACATGGCCTGCATCGACATGCTCGACACGATGAAGAACCAGCGCATCGACGTGCCCGAGGTGGTCGAGAAGTTCGGCGTGCCGCCCGAAAAGGTCGGCGACGTGCTCGCGCTGATGGGCGATGCGGTCGACAACGTGCCCGGCATCCGCGGCATTGGCCCCAAGACCGCGACCAAGCTGATCCAGGAATATGGCGACCTCGAGAGCGCGCTCGCCGCCGCGCCGGACATGAAGCCCTCCAAGCTGCGCGACAGCCTGATCGAGCAGGCCGACATGGCGCGCCTGTCTCGCGTTCTCGTGGCATTGAAGGAAGACTGCGACCTGCCGTTGCCGCTCGAGGATTTCGAACTCGGCAGGATTCCGCCCGATCCGCTGAAGGCGTTCCTGGGCGAACACGGCTTCACCAGCCTCCTGCGCCGGCTCGACGGCGGGGCGGGAAGCCCTGCCCCGGCAACGCAGCTGCATCCGGCCAAGGAAGTCACCGCCGGCGCGCCCGCCGCGCCCGGCGGCAACCGCCAGCCGCTCCCCGAATGGCCGGCGGTGGACCGCGAGGCCTATGCCTGCGTCCAGTCGATGAGCGAACTCCAGGCATGGATCGCGCGCGCCTTCGATGCGCGGCTGGTGGCGGTCGACACCGAGACCAGCGCACTCGATTCGATGCAGGCCGACCTCGTCGGCGTGAGCCTCGCGCTGGGCCCCAACGATGCCTGCTACATACCGCTCGGCCACGGCGGCACCGACATGTTCGCGGAAAAGCCCGTGCAGGTGGACAAGGCCGAAGCGCTCGCCGCATTGAAGCCGCTGCTCGAAAGCGACGCGGTGGTGAAGATCGGGCAGAACATCAAGTACGACCTCACCGTACTCGCTCGCAACGGGATCGACGTTTCGCCGATCGAGGACACGATGGTGATGAGCTTCTGCCTCGACGCGGGCCGCTCGGAGACCGGGATCAACGGCCACGGCATGGACGAGCTGGCGATGACGCACCTCGGCCACGAGACGATGAAGTTCAAGGACGTGTGCGGCACCGGCAAGAAGGCAATCAGTTTCGCCGAAGTGCCGCTCACCGACGCGACGCGCTACGCCGCCGAGGACGCCGACGTGACCTGGCGGCTCTACCGGGTCTTCGCCCCGCGCATGGCCGATGAGGGCGCGACGCGGGTCTACGAGCGCGTCGACCGCCCGCTGGTGCCCGTCGTCGCTTCGATGGAGCGTCACGGCATCAAGGTCGACCGCGAGCGCCTCGCCGCGCTCTCGGCCGAGTTCGCGCGCGAGATCGAAGCGCTCGAAAAGCAGATCCACGCCGCCGCGGGCGGGCCTTTCACCATCGGCAGCCCCAAGCAGCTGGGCGAGGTATTGTTCGAAAAGCTCGGCTACAAGGGCGGCAAGAAGGGCAAGACCGGGCAATATTCGACCGACCAGTCGGTGCTCGAAGGCCTGGCGGGCGAAGGCGCGGAGGTCGCGCGGCTTGTGCTCGACTGGCGCCAGCTGTCGAAGCTGAAATCGACCTACACCGACGCGCTGCAGGCGGCGATCAATCCGGTGACGGGGCGCGTCCACACCAGCTACAGCCTGGTCGGCGCGCAGACCGGGCGCCTGTCGTCAACCGATCCCAACCTGCAGAACATCCCGGTGCGCACCGAAATCGGCCGCCAGATCCGCGACGCCTTCGTGGCCGAGCCGGGCAACGTGCTGCTCGCCGCCGACTATTCGCAGATCGAACTGCGCCTCGCCGCGCATATCGCCGACGTGCCCGCGCTCAAGGAAGCCTTCGCAAACGGAGAGGACATCCACGCGCGCACCGCCACCGAGATGTTCGGCCACGTCGACCGCGACACGCGCGGGCGCGCCAAGACGATCAACTTCGCGATCCTCTACGGCATCAGCCGCTGGGGCCTCGCGGGCCGTCTCGGCGTGACCGCCGAGGAAGCGCAGGCGATGATCGACCGCTATTTCGAACGCTTCCCCGGCATCCAGCGCTATATCCACGAGACATTGGAGAGCGTGCGCGAGCGCGGCTATTCGCGGACGCTGTTCGGCCGCAAGACATGGTTCCCGCGCATCGGCTCGAAGAACCAGGCCGAACGCCAGGGCAGCGAGCGCGCCGCCATCAACGCCCCGATCCAGGGCACCAGCGCCGACATCATCAAGCGCGCGATGGCGCGCATGATGCCCGCGCTCGAGGACGCCGGGCTGGGGCATGTCAGGATGCTGCTGCAGGTCCACGACGAACTGGTGTTCGAACTGCCCGAAGCCGACGTCGATGCGGCCAAGCCGGTGATCGAGCGGGTGATGGCCGAAGCCGCGCTGCCCTCGGTGAAGCTTACCGTGCCGCTGGGGATCGAGACCGGGACGGGCAGGTCATGGGGCGAGGCGCACTAGTGGATTGATTTTGACATTTGCATCCCCTTGCGGCTGGGATGGGTCTGCAAATGTCAAAATCGTAAAAACCACTCGAATCATAAGTTTCCAGTGGCCCGAAGAGAATCGGACATTCGAACGCGACCGAGCCGCAGACGGTATCGAATGTCAGAATCGGACCACTTGGGGGTCCGTTCCCGCCCCGTTCAGCCAGCCGCGCCTAGCCGAGCGCGATGCATCGTCCGCCGCACATCCTCAATGCCGCCTCGAACCTGCTCGGCATCTCGCTGCTGGTCATCACCGGCCTCAAGTTCACGCACCAGTCCGAGCATACTTTCGCCGACGAGATCGCATGGATCGCCTGCGCGGCCTTCACTGTGAGCTGCCTGCTCGCCTACCTGTCGATCCGCGGCGATGCCGAAAGGCCGTGGCATGAGGAATGGGCCGACAAGGCGTTCATTCTCGGCCTTGTCGCGCTGGTCGCGGCGGTGATCACCTTCGCCGCAAGCACGATCCCCTAGTTCAGCGCCGCGTAGCGCGCCACGTCCGCGGTGTGCAGCCACAGCACGCGGCTGTAGGGGACCGAGTTGGTCAGCGCGTAGAAGCCCTTCGCCTCCTCGGCCGACAGCCCCATCTCGCGGTAATAGGCGAGGTATGTCGCGTTGACCGGGTCGGTCGGCGCATAGTCCCTGGGCTGCTTGCCCGCGTCGTCTAGCCACGAATGCACCGCGAACTCGGCGTCGGGCGCGGCGTGGCGGGTGGCTCCGGCAAGGAACAGCTCGACCGCGCCCGAGCGCACCGAGCCGCCCTTTGGCACGTCGGTGGCGATGCCATGCGCGCGGATCATCCGGCCGAGCCGCAGGTTGGCGGTATCGTCGACGGTGCCCGGGCAGTCGGGCATTTCGAGCGTGCGGATCCCCGGCCAGGCCGCCAGCATCCGCGCGAAATCGGCGGGCGAATAGGAGTCGGTCGCATCGACCAGCGCGGCATGGCTCGGGTCGGTCACCACGAAGGGGCCGAAGTTCGCAAGGCCCCTGGGCCGCGCCGCCGGGTCGGTGGCGACGTAGCGCTCGGCGCCGGGGTCTTCCTCGACCACCTCGGTCGTGGTGGTCTCGGTCCAGCGCACACCCTGCGCGTCGGTCCAGCTGCGCGTTGTCACCTGCTGCGCGAGCGCAGGGGTGCCGATGAGGCACAGGGCGGCACAGACGAGGGACAGCAGGCGGCGCATGCTGACTATTTCGCGCCCGCGGACTTGCCGCTTTGCCAAGGAAAGCGGTTAAAATGCGGTACCCATGTTTCGCCACCGTTTTGGCGGCATCGGCTTCACGGCGCCGCAGACCTCCGTAATGTCCCATAGAATTCTGGGGGTTCTCGCATGGTCGCGCTGGTATCGACGGTCGCCTATCTCGGGCTCGAGGCGCGCTCGGTCGAAGTGCAGTGCCAGGTCGCGCCGGGCATGCCCGCGTTCAAGCTGGTCGGCCTGCCCGACAAGGCGGTCGGCGAAAGCAGGGAGCGCGTGCATTCCGCGCTCACCGCGCTGGGCCTCGCCTTGCCGCCCAAGCGCATCACCGTGAACCTTTCGCCCGCCGACCTGCCCAAGGAAGGCTCGCATTACGACCTGCCCGTCGCGCTGGCGCTGCTGGCGGCGATGGGCGTGGTCGATCGCGAGCAGATCGCCGACTACGTCGCGGTGGGCGAACTGGCATTGGACGGCCGCATCGTCGCCTCGCCCGGCGTGCTGCTCGCCGCGCTCCATGCCAGCGGCGAGGACAAGGGGCTCATCTGCCCCGCCGCGCAAGGCGCGGAGGCGCGCTGGGCGCCGGGGATCGACGTGATCGCCGCGCCCGACCTCGTCAGCCTGCTCAACCACCTCAAGGGCACGCAGCGCCTGCCCGATCCGCCGCCGGGCGAGGCCGCGCCGGTCCGCCGCGCGGCGGACCTGAAGCAGGTCAAGGGACAGGAAACCGCCAAGCGCGCGCTCGAGATCGCCGCGGCGGGCGGGCACAACCTGCTGATGATCGGCCCGCCCGGCGCGGGCAAGTCGCTGCTCGCTTCGTGCCTGCCCGGCATCCTGCCCCCCCTGACCCCCGCCGAGGCGCTGGAGGTTTCAATGGTCGGCTCGGTCGCGGGCACACTGGAGGATGGGCGGATCAGCCGCGATCGGCCTTTCCGCGCGCCGCACCATTCGGCCTCGATGGCGGCGCTGACCGGCGGGGGA
>JAJXVK010000046.1 GCA_021782155.1 Pseudomonadota bacterium | reverse complement strand
CGCGGCGGGCCTGCCCACGGCGGTGACGCTCGCCTGCGCGGGCGGTGAGGCGCAGTGGCTGCGCCTGTCCGACACGATCGCGCGGCCCGCGTTCCGGCCCTATTTTTCCGACGACCTCGTCGGCGCCGAGATCGGCGGCGCGGTCAAGAACGTGCTCGCCATCGCCTGCGGCGTGGTCGACGGCATGAACCTGGGGCAGAACGCGCGCGCCGCGCTGATCAGCCGGGGCTTTGCCGAGATGCTGCGTTTCGGCCTCATCCTGGGCGCTGAGGCCGAAACGCTGTCGGGTCTGTGCGGTCTGGGCGACCTTGTGCTGACCTGCTCGTCGACCTCGAGCCGCAACTTCTCGCTGGGCAAGGCGCTGGGCGAGGGGGCGAGCGCGAAGGACCTGCTCGCCAATCGCGCGACCGTGGCCGAGGGCGCGTTCACCGCGCCCGTGCTGGGCCGGATCGCCCGGACACGCGGCGTGTCGATGCCGATCGTCGAAGCGGTCGAGGCGCTGCTCGCCGGTACGTTGCCCGCCAATGAGGTGGTCGAGGCGCTGCTCGCCCGGCCGTTGCGCGCGGAATAGACCTTGGCCGGTTCCGAAGATACCTCCGATATCGCCGCGCTGGCAAAGGGCGGACGGACCAATTTCCTCGGCTTCCTGCTGCGCCTCGCCGCGAGCCTGCCGTTCCTGTTCATCGCCGGGCGGCTCTATGGACCCGAGGCGCTGGGCCGATTCGCGCTTGCGATCATCGCAGTCGAATTCGCCGCGCAGATCGCCACGATCGGCCAGAAGCGCGGAATTGCCCAGCAACTCGCCCATCCCGAGTGCGACGCGCCGGGCGTGGTGGCCGACGCGATGCTGCTTTCGGTCATGGGCTCGACCGTGCTGGCGGCCGTGCTCTTCGAGCTGCCCGAACTGATGTTCCCGCACCACGATTTCGACATGATCGAACGGCTGTTGCCCTTGACCGTTCTGCCGCTGGCGCTCGCCGACATCGCGCTGGCCGCGCTGGCGTTCCGCTATGACATAGCCGCCACCGTGCGCGCCCGGTCGATCGTCCAGCCTTGGACGCTTTCCATCGCGGCGCTGGTCCTGTGGTTCGTCATGCCCGTCGACGGGCTGATCGTCGCCTACGTATTGTCGATGGCGGGGGCGATGATCACGGCGCTGGTGCCCTTGCTGAGAAGCTATGGCTTGCCCAGAAACTGGTCGCCGCATCCGATCACGCTCGGCAAGCTGGCGCTGCGCAACCTGCCGCTGGCCGGTGCCGACGCCGTCGAGTGGGGTACGCGCCGGCTCGACATCGCGATCCTAGGCCAGTTCGCGCCGCCGTCGGCGGTGGGCGTCTACTACGTCGCGCAGCAGGTCGCGAGCCTGCCGCAGAAGCTCAAGACCAGTTTCGAGCCGATCCTCGGCCCGGTGATCGCGCGCAACCTTGCCGAGAACAACCATGCCGCAATCGCGCGGCAGGTCAGTCAGGCGGGGTTCTGGATCGTCGCCGCCCAGGTCGGTATAGCGCTGGCGCTGGGCATTCCGGGCGAAGGCGTGATGGGACTCGTCGGCCCGCACTTCGTTGGCGGTACAGGCGCGCTCGCGCTGTTGCTCTTCGCCGAAGTGGTCGCCGCCACCGCCGTCGTCAGCGAAGCCGCGCTGATCTACGTGGCGCGCATGCGCAACCTGTCGATCAGCCTGGCCACGATCGGGCTGCAGGCGCTGCTGACCGTGACGCTGATGGTGGCCGTTCGGTCAGCCCCCGGTTGGAACCTTCCCGGCGGATGGCACTTCGATGCGAGCAGGGTGGGCCTGTTCCAGGCCGCCGGCGCCGCATTGGCGCTGGCGCTGGCGCTGGGCTTTGCCTCGCTGATGAAATCGAACCTGCTGGCGCGGGTGCTCTGCCAGTCGGTCAACAACTGGCGCTGGGCTCTGATCTATGCCGCCGCACCGGCGGTTCTGGTCGGCTGGCTGGCAACACGTTTCCTGCCCGAATGGGCAGAGCTCGCCTTCGGCATCCCGGCGATCCTCGGCGTCTATGGCACGGTGATCTGGCGGTGGGGATTCGGTCCGGAAGACCGCGTCCTGTTCAAGCGCCGTCCGTTCTGACCCTCCCGTCTTGCAACCGCTTCGTGAGCGAGGCCGGCCGACAACCGGCCGCGCGCGGTTGACGATTGCGGCGCGCCGGGGCTAGCGCCAGTGCGTCGTCATTCGAAGGTGCCGTGACCATGCTGCAAATAATCGAGGCCAACTGGATCGCGCTCGCGGTCGTCCTGCTGCTCGCCGTGGCGGTCGCCTGGTGGGTGTGGGGCCGCGGCACGTCCGCCGGGTCGAGCCGCGAGGTGCGCGACGTGTTGTCCGAGGGAGCGGAGCGCGCGCAGCGCAACACCGCGCTGATCGATGCGCCGTCCGCCGCCTCGTTCGCCGCGAGCGGGCCGGACATCTTGGGCGGCATCGGCGAAATCGCCGCGCACGGCGCCGAGGAGGAGGTGGAACACGCTCAAGTCCTGCCCGAGCCCGAGGTAGCGCCGCCCGCGCCCCCCTCTGAGCCGGCTCCCGCTGCACCGCAGAGCGCAGACGACCTCACCCGGATCAAGGGCGTCGGCCCCAAGCTCAAGACGCGGCTGGCCGAACTGGGCGTGACCAGCTTCGCCCAGATCGCCGGGTGGAGCGGGGTCGACCTCGCCGGAATCGACGCGCAGCTCGGCGCCTTCGCGGGCCGTCCGGAGCGCGACAACTGGGTCGAGCAGGCCAGACTGCTGGCGAGCGGCGATACAGCCGCCTATGAAGCGAAGTTCGGCAAGCTGTGAATTGCTATTCCGGCGCTGTCGTGCTGGTCGGCGCGGCGGTGGCGGGCTTCGACCGGCACCCCGCGATCACCGCGCTTTCCAGCGGCGAGCCGGCTACTTCGATCTCACCGCCACCGGGCAGCGTGGCGGTGAACCTGCCGCCCGTGAACACCTCGTTCGCCGGATCGTCGGGCGCGAGGTGGCCGCGCCAGACGTAACCGCCCCCGCCCGCAGGGTCGCCGATCGCATCCACCGGCAGGCGCAGGATCTTGCCGCTTCCGATCAGGGCGAACATCGCCTGCGCGCCGACCGGCGCGGCAATATTGCGCGTTACCTCCACCAGTCCCGAGCGGCACGCGAGCGAGAGCAAGGGCCGCTCCCCCGCATAGCCGAACCCGGCCCCGCCATCGGTCATCGCGCGCCACTCGGGCTTTTCGTCCGAGGGATGCGGGCTCTGCGTGGCGCCGGGCGCGGGCATGTCGACCCGCACCGCGTCGAGCGGGTCGCCGCTGGCTTCCGCATCGGGCGCGGGCGCGCGCTGGCAAGCGCCGAGCGTCAACAGCACCACGGCGATGGATGCGGTACCGGCCCTCCGCCAGCTCGGGCTCCGCGTCACCGGACGCCTTCGTAGCTGGCCATGATGTCGCGCCGCAGGTCGGCGCCGCTGTCGTTGCGGGTGTAGAACATGTGCCCGCCCGGGTACATGTGCAGGTGGATGCGATTTTCCACGCCGAAGCCGGGCATCTGCGCCACGATCAGGCGCGAGCCGAAATAGGGACACGAAAGGTCGTCCCAGCCGTGGACGATGTTGACCACCATCTTCGGATCGGTTGCGATGGCCCGCCGCAGGTCGGTGACGGGTTTGTCGGTATCGTCGCTCTTCCAGTCCTGGTTAACCTTGTCGGACAGCGCGTTGTAGCGCGCGTCCACGTCCCAGCCGACCTGACGCGTGATGAAGTCGACCATCGCCGAAGTCGTCGGCGCGATGATCGAGGTCAGCAGCGGATCGGAATAGCGCGGCTCGGCGCTGGCAGGGAAGGGATCGTATGCGGTGTAGTTGGAGTCGTAGACCGAGCCGATCAGGCCCTGGCTCCGCCGGATTTCGCGCAGGTAGGTGCCGATGTCGACGCGTCCGTCCATGCGCCGCACAAGCGCCGGATCGAGCCCGGTCAGTTCGGCGACCTTGGCCGAAAGACGGTCGGTCGCAGCCTTGTCACGCGGACCGGCAAGGAAATCCTCGACGAACCGGGTGCGGACATAGTCCTCGACCGGCTTCATCGTCGCATCGTCGAGCGGCTTGCCCTGGCGCTCGAAATTGCCCGCGGCCATCGCCGGCAGGTTGATCATCCACGGCAGCGGCGAAAGCGCGTCGTCTTCGCCGATCGCCGGCGGGTCGAGGTAGGGCGAGACCATGGTCATGCCCGAAATGCCCACGCCCATCTGCGTCTGCAGGTAATAGGCGAGGCGCGGCACGCGGTAACCCCCGTAGCTCTCGCCGACCAGATACTTGGCCGACGTCATGCGGTCGTTGCGCAGCAACCAGTCATAGACCACGCGGCTGAGGTAGTGGATGTCGGCGTCGGCGGTGAAGAAGTCCTTCTTGGCCTTGTCCTCGTCCTCGCGGGCGCGGGAAAACCCGGTGCCGATCGGGTCGATGAAGACGAGGTCGGTGAAGTCGAGCCACGAGTTGGGGTTGTCGCGCAGGACCGCCGGATCGGACGGGGCGTCGCCTTTCGAGCCGAAGGGCACCCGCTTGGGCCCGATCGCGCCGAGGTTGAGGTAGACCGAAGAGGCGCCGGGGCCGCCGTTGAAGGCGAACGTTACCGGCCGGTTCGCCGCTGCGCCGGGCACGGTATATGCGGTGTAGACCACCTCTCCGATGACCTTGCCTTCGTCGTTCTTGACCGGGATCGACCCGACGGTCGCGTTGTAGCTGACCGTGCGCCCGCCGATCACCGCCGTCTGCTTGATCGTCTTGTCGGCGGGGAAGGGTTTCAGGTCCTTTCCGAAACTGTCCGCATCGGCCGCCTTGGCATCGGCGGATTTGTCGGCCGCATGAGCGGGAACAAGGGAAAGGCCGCTCGCCGCGCCCAGGGCGAGTGCGAGGCAGGCAAGTTTGGCGAAACGCATGGAAAACCCCCTTCGAATGGCGACCCGGCACGCCACGAACGGCGCACCCTAGCGCCGGACGACGGCGGTGCAAGGGCGGTAAGGATTGAAACCGCTTCAGGCGGCGCGGGGCACGATACGGTCGAGGTCGCCGTTCAGCGCACGCTTGGCTTCGCGCAATTCGTATTGGTCCTGCAGGCGCAGGAAAAATCCTTCGGACATGCGGAAATAGCGCGCGAGGCGCAGGTCGAGCTCGCCATCGATACGCGCAGAGCCGTCGATCACGGAGCGCAGGCGCGCGGAATCGGTCGAAATGGCCTTTGCCAGTTCGGCGGGTTCGAGCCCGAGCGGCTCCATGAATTCCGACAGGATCAGCTCGCCCGCGTGCGGGTTGTGCAGCCAGTCGGCTTCAGTGGTAGTCGACGATTTCGACATCGTGCGCGTTTCCGTCCTTCCAGACGAAACATATGCGCCATTGCATGTTATGGAAATGGAATGTTGGCTGGCACGGTCGCCGTCGAGCGCATGCAGGCGGTTGCCGGGCGGGTTCTTGAGGTCGTCGATATGGTCGGCGGCGTCGATCATCGCCAGCTTTGCAAGCGCGCGCCGCTGGATGTCGTCGGGCAGCTTGCGGCTGCGTTCGCCGGTCCAGATGCGGTCGGTTTCGCGGTTGGCGAAGGAGAGGATCATGGTGGCATTATAGCTGACGCCAGGTTTGGCGCATTGTTTTCAATACATTGTTTATAAAAGAGAAAAAATCAAAACTGTGGAAGTCTGCGCTGAGGTTGTAAACTTCACTTGCCCCACTTCCTCTGCGTTTTGCCGTAGCGCATCTTGCGTGTGCCGGGCTTGCCTTCGTTGCTGCGCCCCACGCGCGGCGCCTTGCTCTGTTCGCCGCCGATGCCGAGTTCGCCCGCTTCCAGCCGCCGGATCTCGTCGCGCAGGCGCCCCGCTTCCTCGAACTCCAGGTCCGCGGCCGCCGCGCGCATGCGCTTCTCCAGGTCCTCGATGTAGCTGCGCAAGTTGTGGCCGACGAGGTTGTTGACGCTGTCGTCCTCAAGCTCGACCACCACGCCGTCCCTGCTGGCGGTATCGGCAACGATATCGGCGATGCGGCGCTTGATGGTCTGCGGCGTGATGCCGTTGGCCTCGTTGAACTCGCGCTGCTTTTCGCGGCGGCGTTCGGTTTCGGCCATCGCGCGTTCCATGCTGCCGGTGATCCGGTCGGCGTAGAGGATCACCCGCCCGTCGACGTTGCGCGCGGCGCGGCCGATGGTCTGGATCAGGCTGGTCTCGCTGCGCAGGAAGCCTTCCTTGTCGGCATCGAGGATGCACACCAGCCCGCATTCGGGAATGTCGAGCCCTTCGCGCAACAGGTTGATGCCGACCAGCACGTCATAGACGCCGAGCCGCAGGTCGCGGATCAGCTCGATGCGCTCCAGCGTCTCGACGTCGGAGTGCATGTAGCGCACGCGCAGGCCCGCTTCGTGCATGAACTCGGTCAGGTCCTCGGCCATGCGCTTGGTCAGCGTGGTGACGAGCGTGCGGTAGCCGGCCCCGGCGGTCTTGCGGCACTCATTGATGCAGTCCTGCACCTGGTCTTCCACCGGGCGTACGTCTACCGGCGGGTCGATCAGGCCGGTGGGGCGGATCACCTGCTCGGCGAAGACGCCGCCCGACTGTTCGAGCTCCCAGCCGCCGGGAGTGGCCGAGACCGCGACGGTCTGCGGGCGCATCGCGTCCCATTCGTTGAAGCGCAGCGGGCGGTTGTCGATGCAGCTTGGCAGGCGGAAGCCGTATTCGGCCAGCGTGATCTTGCGGCGGTGGTCGCCCTTCGACATCGCGCCGATCTGCGGCACGGTCTGATGACTTTCGTCGACGAACAGCAGCGCGTTGTCGGGCAGGTACTCGAACAGCGTCGGCGGCGGTTCGCCGGGCAGGCGTCCGGTGAGGAAGCGCGAGTAGTTCTCGATCCCCGCGCAGGACCCCGTCGCGGCGATCATTTCGAGATCGAAGTTGGTGCGCTGTTCCAGCCGCTGCGCTTCGAGCAGGCGGCCCTCGGCATGGAGTTCCTTGAGGCGCTCGGCGAGCTCGAACTTGATCGCCTCCATCGCCTGCTTCATCGTCGGGCCGGGCGTGACGTAGTGCGAATTGGCGTAGACGCGCACCTTGTCGAGCGATGCGCCCTTCTTGCCGGTCAGCGGGTCGAACTCGGCGATCTCCTCGATGTCGTCGCCGAAGAAGCTGACGCGCCAGGCCATGTCCTCGTAGTGCGAGGGGAAGATTTCGAGATTGTCGCCGCGCACGCGGAAGGTGCCGCGACTGAACGCGGCGTCGTTGCGCTTGTACTGCAGCGCGACGAGCTTGCGGATGATCTCGCGCTGGTCGGCGGTGTCGCCCTTCTTCAGGTCGAAGATCATCGCCGAATAGGTCTCGACCGAGCCGATGCCGTAGAGGCAGGACACCGAAGCGACGATGATCACGTCGTCGCGTTCGAGGAGAGCCCGCGTCGCCGAGTGGCGCATGCGGTCGATCGCCTCGTTGACGCTCGATTCCTTCTCGATGTAGGTGTCCGAGCGCGGCACATAGGCTTCGGGCTGGTAGTAGTCGTAGTATGAGACGAAATACTCGACCGCGTTGTCGGGAAAGAAGCTCTTGAACTCGCCGTAGAGCTGCGCCGCCAGGATCTTGTTGGGGGCGAGCACCAGCGCGGGCCGCTGCAGGTGCTCGATCACCTTGGCCATGGTGAAGGTCTTGCCCGAGCCGGTGACGCCGAGCAGGACCTGCGTCCTTTCGCCCTCCAGCGCCGCTTCGACCAGCTCGGAAATCGCCTGCGGCTGGTCGCCCGCGGGTTCGTAGTCCGATTCGATGCGGAAGGCCTTGCCGCCGTCCGACTTCTCGGGCCGCTGCGGCTTGTGCGGCACGAAGGCGGCGGAGGTGTCGGGCTCTTCCAGTCCCCGGCGGATGACAAGTTCGGCCATTGGGCGGGATATGGACGTTCCCGGTGCGTTCCGCAATGCGCTTGGTCGAAACGACAACTCCCCGCGCCCTTGCGGCACGCGGGGAGCAGTTGTTCAGCCGAAGTCTGCGGCGATCAGAAGCCGCGGCGCAGTGTCACCAAGAACATCCGCGGCGCGCCGGGCAGCAGCGTCTGGCCGTCGCCGGAATAGCCGATGCCGGCCGACCCGACGGTCGAGACGTACTTCTCGTCGAACAGGTTGGTGACCGAACCCTCGATCGCGACCCCGGTGAGGAGGCCGTGACCCTCGGGCACCTTTACACCCAGCGAGGCGTCGACCACCGTGCGGCCGGGAACCGACACGTCGTTGAGGTAGCTGTAGTAGCGCTTCGACATGTAGTTGGCGCCGATCCGGCCGAAGACGAGCGGGCCGTCGTAGGCGATCTCGGCCGAGGCAATGTGCTTGGGGCTGTCGATCACCGTCTTTCCCACCAGCGTCGGCAGCGCGGTGCCGGGGCCGGTCGTGCCCGGAACGTCGTTGCGGTAGGTCGAGTCGTTGTAGGCATAGGAAGCGGTGGCGCTGAAGTGATGGGGCAGGCGCATGGTCGCCGCGGCCTCGAAGCCGTAGCTGCGCACCGAGCCCACGTTGCCCAGAACCACCGGGCTGCCGACGATCGCCGCGCCCGACGAGATGCCGATCTGGCGGTTGCTGAAGTCGACGTAATATGCCGCCAGCGAACCCTGGAACGGGCCCGTGCGGTAACGCATGCCGCCTTCGACCGTCTTCGAGGTTTCGGGCTTGAGCGAACCCTTGATCGCGTCGAACCCGGCCTGCGTGGTCGAGAACGGCCCCGAGGTCACCGCCGACACGAAGGCGCGCATGTTCTCGGTGTAGTTGGCGAACAACTCGGCATCGTTGCCGAGGTGGTAGAGCACGCCGACCTGCGGCAGGAACATGTCCTCCGACGAGATCGCGCCGGTGGGATAGACCGACTGCACGATCGGGTTGGCGTGGTTGGTGACCTTGATGCCCTTCCAGCCCAGGTTCACCGTGACCGCGCCGAGGACGACGGTGTCCGACACGTGATAGACGAAGGTATTGGTGTTGAACTTGTATTCCCATTGCGTGAAGAACGGATTCGACTGGAAGTCGAGCGAATAGCGCGAGCTGCCCGCCAGCGTGTTGTCGAGCGAGTAGTAGCGGCGTGCCTGGCGGAAGTCGTTGCCTTCGTACCACGCGCCGGCTTCGAGCTTGTTGATGCCCAGGTCCGCGTTGATCGTGCCGATCACGCCCATGCGGCGGATGTCGTATTCGGTCGTGCGGAGCGAAAGCGGTGCGCCGGTGGGGCTGGGGACGTAGGGAGTCCACCACAGGCCCTGGCCGTGGTTCGAGTGGTAATAGCCCTGCAGCGCCATGCGCACGTTGGCGGTCAGCGGCGTCTCGAACTTGGCGCTGCCCAGCCAGTCGCGGCGCAGGCCAGAGGCATCGTAGTAGGCGTCGTCGACCGTCTGGACGGGGTTGGTGAAGGTGAGGCCGTATGTCGGATAGGGCAGCGGCTGGCCGTAATAGGCCGCGACCTGGTTCTGGTAGACCGCCGCCGTGGCATAGGCGAGCGCCCAGTTCGGGTTGAAGTTGTCCCAGTTGCTGCCGAGGCGGTTGATCATCGCCATCGACATGTCCTGGTAATCGTTCTCGTGGCGGTTCGAATAGTTGACCCAGGCGGTCAGCTTGCCGTCCCCCACGTCACCGACCAGCTTCACGTTGGCCTGGTCGAGCTTCTGCGCGCCGTTGCCCTTCCACTTGCCCGCATCGAGGTGGCCGTAGCTCGCATAGGCACGGAACGGCCCGATATCGCCCGTCTCGAGCCTCACGAAGCCGCGCACCGATCCGAAGCTGCCGTAGCTCAGCGAACCCACGAGATCGGGATCGTGCGAGGGATCCCTCGAGGTGAACATCAGTGTGCCGCCGAGGTTCGAGGTCGAGGCGGTGCCCAGCGCGCCGGCGCCCTGGCTGACGGTGACCGCGCCAAGGTTGTCCGAGATGATCGCGCGGCTGATGTGCAGGCCGTTGTAGTTACCGTAGCTCATGTCGCCGAGCGGCACGCCGTCGAGCGTGAAGCCGAGCTGGTTCTGGTTGAAGCCGCGCAACGAGATGCGCGCCGACCATTCGTAGTTGCCGAAGGGATCGGCCGACTGGAAGTTGACGCCGGGCAGCTTGCTGATCGCCTTGAGCGGCGAGGTGCCCGGGGCCAGCAGCGAGATGTCGCTCGCCGTGACGGTCTGTTGCTGGCGCGTCTGGCCGAAGCCGAGCACGACGATCGCATCGGCCGATTGGTCGCCCGCGTCGGTGGCCAAGGCCCCATCGCCGGGCGCGGCATCCTGGGCGAAAGCCGCGGCGGGAGCGAGCAGGGGAAGTGTAACGCCGGCCAGCAGGCCGGCGGCAAGTCGAACGCGAATCATGGCTGCACCTCATTGGTTTTGTGCAGCGCGGCAATGCATTCGAAGCGGAGACAATTCGGCGGCGGATCGGCGTCGATTCCGTGACGGAACGCGATTTCCCGTCACTGATGCAAGCGGGTAACACTCCAATTCAAGTCATTGCATTGTGGATATTTTCCTCGAATGTCTGAGGTCACCTGTGGGCCGTGCCCGCCAATCCGCCGCAGGTCCATCCAGGCAGTGCGTTCGCGGTCAGCGCGGCGCGGTCGCTCCGCAAGTCCGCACCGCTGCGCGCATCGGGCTCCGGTCCTTCGCCCAGCCCCCGCCACAGCGCGGCGTTGAAGCGGCGGGTGTCGAGCCGGTCCTCGCTGGTGAAGTCCTGCCCAAGCATCGCCTCTGCCCACCAGGCCGCGCTGCGCCGGCTGCAGGCCGGGGCGCCGTTCGCGGCGTAGCGTTCAGGCGGGATCGGCAGCTGCGTCGTCTTGAGCACCGGCGCGGCGACGGCGGTGTAGGTCCAGTCCTTCTGCGCGGGGTCGAACAGGTCGGCCATGGGCGCGGCCATCGCGTCGTTGAGTCCGAGCGGCTTCAGTCCCAGGAACGCCTCGATCGTGCGCAGAACATTGACCGTGGTGTAGCGGGTCGAGACCAGCGCATCGTGCTTGACGTAAGGCCCGACCACGAAGACCGGGCTGCGCCGCGCATCGACGTGGTCGGAGCCGTTTTGCGCGTCGTCCTCGATCACGAAGATCAGCGTCGAATCCGCCGCCTTGCCGTGCGCCACGCGCTCGACCACGCGGCCGAGCGCATAGTCGTTGTCCGCCATCTGCGTCTCGACCGTGTTTACCCCGTCGATCGCGTCATTGAACGAGCCGAAATGGTCGTGGCTGAGGCGCAACAGGGTGAGCGCGGGCAGGGTGCCGGCAGCTTCCATGTCGCCGTACTCGCGCTCCCAGTCGAGTTCGCGCCAGTAGTCGGGCAGGCGCTGGTCGAAGCCCGCGAAATAGGGGTCGGACCGACCCGCCAGCAGGCGGTCGCCCGGCGTGTAGATGCGACGCTTGTCGGCGAAGGGATGGCGCACCGGCGGCACGTCGCCGGGCTTTCCGGTTTCGTAGACCGAGGCGTCGGAGAAGCCGTAGTTCCTGACCGACAGTCCCGCGCGGATCGCCGCGTCCCACAGGAAGCCCTGGTTCTCCAGCGCGTCGTCGTCGGCATCGGGCGCGGTGACGAGGCGCGGCCCGGGCAAGAGGTCGGGGTCTTTCGACAGCGCGGGGTTGGCCGCGTGGCGCTCGTCCATCGTCTGCTGGGTGTAGATGAAGCGGTCGGCTTCCTCCGATTCGTAGCCCAGCCCCCGCTCCGCGTAGTTCACCGGGGCGGTCTTCTCGAGCATGTCGGGCACGCGCGCGGCGGTCGACCAGGTCCAGCCGGTGCTCGACTGCTCGCCGCTCACGTAGAAGTTGTCGAGCGTGACGAACTGGCGTGCGAGGCGGTGGTGGTTGGGCGAGAGGCCGTGGCCGAGGATCGCCAGCTTTGGGTCGCCATTGCCGCGATCGAGGTCGCCCAGCACCTGGTCGTAGGTGCGGTTTTCCTTGATGATGAAGATGATGTGCCTGATGTGCGGCTTGAGCCCTGCGATCGCGGCTTCTGCGGCTTCGCGCTTGCCTGCTGATTCGAGCCCGATGTTCTTCGCCACCTGCAAGGAGGTCTGCGCCAGCGTCGTCTCGGCGGGCAGCGGAAACTGCAACAGGCCCGCCTTTTCCAGCTGGAAGATATACTGGTTGGCGGGTCCGCAGGCATCGGGCTGCGAGCGGTAGATCGCGAGCTTGGGGCGGCAGCCGTCCGGGTTGGGGCCCGGAGGGCTCTTGCGGTTGGCGACGAACACGCGCCTGCCATCGGCGCTGGTGGCGACGGCGGAGGGATACCACGCGGTCGGCACCAGCCCCTCGACGCTCGCCCCTTCGGCCGAGGGCGCGACCACGGCGAGCGCGTTGACCCCGCCCAAAGTGACAAGCAGGCGGCCGTCGGGCAGCTGGAACAGCGAATTGGGGTTGAGCCCCTTGGCGACCGTCTCGCCGCCGCCATTCGTCTCGCCAAGGCTTTCGGGCATGTGCAGGCGCGGCTCGGTCAGCATCGCGCCGGTCTTCGCATCGAGCACGGCCAGGCGGTCGGCGTTGTCCTCGGTGGCGAACAGGCGTTCGCCGTTGGCGCCGGGCATCAGCGCCGTGGGCTCGCCGATCGTCCTTGTTCTGCCGGTGACCGACAGCGCATCGCCGTTGATACCCAGCGCCACGATCTCGCGGTCGCGCGGGGAGGAGACATAGGCGCGGCCCGGCGAGACCCATGCCACGGCATAGGGAAACTCGCCGCCGGGAACGCCGCTCTGCGCCGGATCGATCTTGCCGGGGCGCAGGTCCTGTTCGGCGATTACCTTGCGTGCGGCCAGGTCGATCAGGCTGACCGAGTCGTTGTAATAGTTGGCGACGATGGCCCGGTGGCCGTCGGGGCTCAGCGCGACGCCTGCGGCCTGCGGCTTCACCTCGTTGCCGAGCCCGGCCTTGTGACCCAGCGCGATCTTGCCGTCGGCCACGAAATGCGCACCCTTCCTCGCGAAAAGGTAGAGGACGTCGTCGACCCCGCCGCCGACCACGAAGCCGCGCCCGTCGTTGCGCCAGGCAACGCCGCCGTAGGAGTTGGGCACCGCCACCGTCTCGACCCAGCGCGCGCCACGCGGGCCGATCGCGTAGCGGAACACGAACTGCTGCGACTGATCGCGCATGATCTTGCCGTCGGGCCCGACGTACCGGTTGAACCCGCTCGTCAGCACCAGCATCTGCCGCTTGTCCGGGCTGACCGCGATCGCCGCCGCGCCGTCGGCGACGGTCTGCGGCGCCGGGCCGATGCGCGTGACGAGCGGCTCGAACGATGCTCCGGGCGCGGCAGTTGGGGTGAGAACCTGCCCGGTGGGCAGGTCTTCCCCGGCCATGGCGGCACCTGGGGCAACCAGCATGGCCGCGGCGGCGGTGGCAAGGACAGCGAGACGCGAAGCGCGAAGACGAACCGGCATTCGAGAGGGTTAGCACGATCAAGGGACGAATGTGTTACGCCAATTCGCGCCGTTCGATTGCAGGCTATCAGTTGACAGGTTGAGCGGAGGCGATACCCATTCACGAGCGACTGGCGCCCGCAAGATCCAGGGCAGCCGGGACCTTGGCGCCGGCGCGCAAGAGGCCGGCCGGGAGAGGCTTATGCATTACGATCTCGTCATTCGCGGCGGACTGGTGGTCGATGGTACGGGCAGCGCTCCAGTCCGGGCCGATGTCGCGGTGCTCGACGGCAGGATCGCCAGGGTGGGCGAAGTCACCGGGCGGGGCCGCGAAGAGATTGACGCGGCGGGCCGGATCGTGACCCCCGGCTTCGTCGACATCCACACCCACTACGACGGGCAGGTGACCTGGGAACAGCGGCTCGCCCCCTCGTCGGGCCACGGCGTGACCACGGTGCTGATGGGCAATTGCGGCGTCGGCTTCGCGCCCTGCCGCCCGCACGAGCGTGACATGCTGGTCAAGCTGATGGAGGGCGTGGAGGACATCCCCGAAGTGGTGATGACCGAAGGCCTGCCGTGGAACTGGGAGTCTTTCCCCGACTACCTCGACGCGCTCGACGCGCGCGAGCTCGACATCGACGTGGCGACACAGGTTCCGCACTCGGCGCTCAGGATCTTCGTCATGGGCGAGCGCGCGGCGCGCCACGAAGCGCCGACCGAGGCCGATCTGGAGGCGATGCGCGGGCTGGTCGCCGAAGCGATCGGGGCAGGCGCCTTTGGCGTCACCACCTCGCGCAACATGATGCACCGCACCAGGGCGGGCGAACTCGCGCCCAGCCTCTATTCCGAGGTGGACGAACTCTGCGCGCTGATGGACGGGCTGAACCGGGCCGACGCAGGCGTGTTCCAGATGATCCCAGCGCCCGCCAATGACGCGGAAGACGAGTTTGCGATCCTGCGCCGCATCGCCGAACACGGGCGCCGCCCGCTGTCGTTCACGCTGCTCGACGTGCCGAACCAGCCCGGCGTCGGCTGGCGCGGCATGCTCGAAGGACTCGACAAGGCGCGCGGCGACGGACTGGAAATTCGCGGGCAGGTCGCGCCGCGGCCGGTCGGCATGTTCTTCGGGCTCGACCTCAGCCTGCATCCGTTCGTTTCGCACCCCAGCTACAAGGTGATCGCCGACCGTTCGCTGGCCGAGCGCGTCGCCGCGATGCGCGATCCCGAATTCCGCGCGCAGCTGCTGTCCGAGACGGCAGAGGATACCAATCCGGTAACCCTCGCGCTGATCGATGCGTTCCGCGCGACGCACGAATGGG
>JAJXVK010000254.1 GCA_021782155.1 Pseudomonadota bacterium | reverse complement strand
TCGCGCACCCCGACTTCAAGAAGGCCTTCTTCCGCGCCTCGGCGCGCGACGCGGTGGCGAGCGTGCAGGTCGACCCGCGTCTGCCGGTGATCCCGGTGCGAGCCTTGAAGAACAAGGGCACCGAGGCCTTCACCGCCAAGCAGCGCGAAGTGGCGGCGCTGCTCGACGCCGAACAGGTCGACATGGGCGAGGCCCAGCTCCAGATCGAACACTTCTGGGCCGGCGCGCTGCGCCGCGCGGTGATCGACGGCGATGTGGAGAACGGCTCGATCATGGCCGGACAGTCGGTGGGAATGGTGACCAAGGAAGAGCCCGTCGCCGATATCATCGCCGAACTGATGGCCGAAAGCGAAGCGGCGCTGGGGCGGCGGTAAGCCGTCCGCTCAGCTCTCCAGCTCGACGTCCCAGTAGAGCCAGTCGCGCCAGGACTCGTGCAGGTAGCCCGGCGGAAAGCCGCGCCCGCGTTCCTGCAGCTGCCAGCTCGTCGGGCGGATCGGTTCCCACAGAAGCGGCATGTGCGCCTGCTTCGGCGTGCGCCCGCCCTTCTTCATGTTGCACGGCGCGCAGGCGGTGGCGACGTTTTCCCACGTCGTCTTCCCACCCAGCCGGCGCGGGATCACATGGTCGAAGGTCAGTTGGTCGGGCGATCCGCAGTACTGGCAGGCAAAGCGGTCGCGCAGGAACAGGTTGAAGCGGGTGAAGGCGGGATATTCGCTTGGGCGAACGTATTGCCGGAGCGCGATCACCGAGGGGATCTGCATGTCGAGCGAGGGCGAATGGACCATGCGCTCGTAGCTGGAGACGATGTCGACCCGTTCGAGGAACACCGCCTTGATCGCGGTCTGCCAGGGCCACAGGCTCAGGGGGAAATAGCTGAGCGGGGTGTAGTCTGCATTGAGGACGAGGGCCGGACAACTCGACAGGTGACGCGCGGCATCGCCGCTGTGGGGCCGCGCAAGGCGCGCCCGCTCGATCAGCTCCGTATGAAGCATGCTCCGGTACGACCTCCCAGCACGTGCATCGTCAGGCTCCTTCGACGGGCCTTCTGGAAGATGACGGTGACCGCTTCGTGACGCATTCCGGCATGGAGAGAATCACGTAGGTGGCTGGAGGTCAAGGCTGGCGTGCGCGAATCCACAGCGGAGTCCCGCGGTGGCTGCCCACCCCCACCCCCTCCCGCAGGCGGGAGGGGAGCGAGACCTGCCAGGCCGCAGGCCCGGCCAGTCGCAGCGGGGTGGGCAAATCCTCGATTACTTCGCCAGCGCCTTGGTCAGGTCGAACAGGTAATCGCGCGCGGTGTAGAGCGCTTTCGCCTCGACCCGCTCGTTGAGGCCGTGGATGCCGTTGCCGTCGGGCTCGACCCAGATGCTGGGGACGCCGTAGACCGGGATGCCGATGGCTTCGAGATAGACCCCGTCGGTCGCGCCGGTCGACATCGTCGGCAGCACCGGCACGCCGGGGAAGTACTTCGCCGCCAGCTTCTCGACCGGGTCGACGATCGCCGGATCGAGCGGCGGCGACTTGGCGACCGGCTTGTCCTTGACGCGCATCTCGATCTTCACCCCCGGATCGCCGATCGCCTGTTCGAGCGCGGCCATCGTCTCTTCGCTGGTCCGCCCCGGAAACATGCGGCAGTTGACGTTCGCCTCGGCACGCTGCGGCAGCGCGTTCAGCGCGTGGCCGGCATCGACCAGCGTCGCGACGCAGGTCGTGCGCAGCATCGAGTGCAGCATCTTGTCCTTGTCGACCACCGCCAGCGCGGCGGCGTCCGCGGGGTTGTTTGCGAGCGCGACCATCGCCGCGCCGGTCTCGTCCTTGCGCATCGCCCCGGCCTTCAGGAAGAAGGCCCTGGTCACGTCGTTGAACTCGACCGGGAACTCGTGATCGCGCACCTTGAGCAGCGCTTCGGAGAGTTCGTAGATCGCGTTGGCGCGCACCGGCTGCGAGGAATGGCCGCCGGGGTTGGTCGTGGTCAGCGAGAAGTCCTGATAGGCCTTTTCGCCCACCTGCAGCGTCTGCACCATCAGGTGCCCGTGCCCGTCGGTGCGTCCGCCGCCGCCTTCGTTCAATGCAAAGGCCGCGTCGATCAGGTCGGGGCGGTTCTTCGACAGCCACTCCGCGCCGTTGAACGCGCCGCTGGTCTCCTCGCCGCAGGTCAGCGCCAGCTTGATCGTGCGCTTCGGCTTGTAGCCCTGCTGCTTGAGGCGGATCATCGTGTCGGTGAAGATCGAGGCCATCGCCTTGTCGTCGACCGTGCCGCGCGCATAGTAGAAGCCGTCTTCCTCGATCAGCTTGAACGGGTCGCGCACCCAGTCCTCGCGCTTGGCCTCGACCACGTCGATATGCGCGAGCAGCAGCATCGGCTTGAGGCTTTTCGAGGTGCCGGGCAGCACCGCGACGAGGCCGCCGTCCTTGGGATGCTCGGGCGTCGAGAACATGGTGATGTCGGCATCGGTGTAACCCGCCGCCTTGAGCCGGGTCTCCATCCGCTCGGCCGCAAGCGAGCAACTGCCGTTGGTGACGGTGGTGTTGGTCTCGACCAGTTCCTTGTAGAGGCCGAAATAGGCCTGCTGGTCGGGCCGCAGCTGCATGGTCTGGGCGGCCGCGCCCGTGGACAAGGCGGTGGAAACAAGCGCTGCGAGCGCCGCGCCGGCGATGAACTTGCGCATCGGATGGGGACCCCTGTCGATTTCTGGTGCAACCATATCAGCACCGAACGCGGACAAAGGGAAGCGCCGCTTTTCCCGGCATGCCAGTGGCCGCTCCTTCCGCTCCTTCCGGCTGTGCAAAAGCGAGGCAAAACGCTTGGGAATGCGGACCCCACGCCCTATATGCCGAAGATGGCCAGTTCTTCCGAAAACACCCCCAACGCCAACACTTACGACGCGGAATCGATCAAGGTCCTCAAGGGCCTCGACGCGGTGCGCAAGCGCCCCGGCATGTACATCGGCGACACCGACGACGGGTCGGGCCTGCATCACATGGTGTTCGAGGTTTCGGACAACGCGATCGACGAAGCGCTAGCCGGGCACTGCGACCTCGTGCTGATCGAACTCAATCCTGACGGGTCGGTCTCGGTCGAGGACAACGGGCGCGGCATTCCCACCGGCATCCACACAGAAGAGGGAGTCTAGG
>JAJXVK010000045.1 GCA_021782155.1 Pseudomonadota bacterium | reverse complement strand
CCTGCCCTGCTCCAGCCTACCAAGCGCGGTGAACTGTTTCTGCTCGATCGCCGCACCGGCAAGCCGATCGCCGATGTCGTGGAAAAGCGGGTCCCGGTCAGCAATGCCATCGGCGAACATTCTTCGCCCACCCAACCCTTCTCGACCGGCCTGCCCAGTTTCGCGGGCGCCGTGCCCACCGAGAAGACCATGTGGGGCGTGGCGCTCGTCGATCAGGCGTGGTGCCGTCTGCGGTTCCGACGGGCCCATTTCGAAGGATCGATGACGCCCGTGGAAGAGGATCGGCCGACGATCGCATGGCCCGGCTCGCTCGGGGGAAACAATTGGGGAAGCGTGGCAGTCGATCCGGTGCATGGCATCGTCATCGTCAACGCCTCGCATGTCTTGAACTACGACCAACTGATCCCGCGTACGCTGGCCGACGCTATGGGCCTCAAGCCTGTCGCTAAGCCAAGCTTTGAAAATGTGGCGGGGCCGGTAGCGCAACGGGGCACGCCCTATGCGGTTTCGGTCGCGCCGTTCCTGTCGCCGCTGGTCATTCCGTGCACGCAGCCTCCCTATGGAACAATCAGCGCGGTTGATCTCAATACGCGCAAGCTGATGTGGCAGAAGCCTTTCGGAACGATGCGTGACAGCGGTCCGCTGCTGCTGCACACCGGCCTGCCGATCCCGATGGGCGTTCCCAATATTGGCGGCGCGGTCGTGACCGCTTCGGGCCTTGCCTTCATCGGTGCGACGCAGGAGCATATGCTGCACGCCTTCGATATCCGCACCGGCCGCGAGCTGTGGAAGCACCGCCTGCCCGCGGGAGGCAACGCAAATCCGATAAGCTACTGGTCCCAGAAGTCCGGCCGCCAATTCGTGGTCATCGCCGCCGGAGGGCACGCCGGCATCCTCTCCGGCTACAGCGACAAGCTGATAGCCTTCGCGCTGCCGCAAGGCACCCGTTAGTAAGGAACTGAAGTTTGAGCATCACCGCCGTCGTTACCGGCGCCACGCGCGGCCTAGGCCGCGGCATCGCCCGCGGGCTCGCCTCGAAGGGCGCCACCGTCTGTGTAACCGGGCGCGACTCCGCCGAACTGAATGCCGTCTCGGCAGAAATCGCGGCGGCGGGCGGCAAGGCGCTGGCGATCATCTGCGATCACGCGGACGACGGGCAGGTCGAGGCCGCCTTCGCCCAGGTGAAGCGGGACCTCGGTGGGCTCGACGTGCTGGTGAACAACGCCGCCGCCGTCTATCCCGATCTGCTGCTCGCGCCAGGCGGCTTCTGGGAAAAGCCGCTCAGGCTGGTGGACATGATCGATGTCGGGTTGCGCTCGAACTACATCGCCGCATGGCATGCCGCACCGTTGATGGTCGCTGCCGGCAAGGGCCTGATCGCGAGCATATCGTTCTATGGCGCGGTCTCCTATTTTCACGGCCCGGCCTATGGCGCCACGAAGGCGGGAACCGACAAGATGATGGCCGACATGGCGGTGGACCTCGCGCCGCACGGGGTCGCGGCGGTATCACTGTGGCCCGGCTTTATCCTGACAGACGCGGTGCGCGCGCTGCCGCCCGAACACATTCCCGAAGACTTGCGCGCTGCCATGCCGCAGTGGGAAACGCCCGAGTTCACTGGGCTGGTCATCGAAGCGCTCTACCGCGATCCCGCCTTGATGGCGGCAAGCGGGCAGGCGTTGATCGGCGCGGAACTGGGCAAGCGGCTCGGCATCCGGGACACCGACGGCAAACAGCCGATTTCCTATCGAGCCGGCATGGGTTCTCCGGTGATTCCCTTTACTCCGGCGGGAAGGCAAGGCGCATGATCGAAGCTGTCCTGGTCGTTCTCACCAAGGCCCGCCCCGGGCGCGAAGCTGATCTCGATGACTGGTACACCAACATCCACATCCGCGATGCGCTGCGCTTTCGCGGCTCGATCGCTGCGCAGCGCTTCAGCCGCAGCGCGCACCAGCCGATGGAACTGCCCGCCAGCTTCGACTGGCAATTCCTCGCGCTCTACGACGTGTTCGATGCGGAACGCTTCTCGCGCGAGCACTGGGACAATGCGCTAACCACCCGCATGATGGTGAGCGATGCGATCGACGACAGCGTTCTGGAGGACTACCACTACTACCCGCTGGCCTTTCGCGACAACGATCCCGCGGCGCCACACACCGGCGGCGTCGTGCTCGAGCAGGTCAACGCCGCGCCAGGGCAGGATGCGGCGTTCCGCGAATGGTACGTCGATGACTACCTGCCGCAGGCCGTGCGCCGCCCGGGTGTGAAGTCGGGGGCGTTGGCCATGTTCCGCACGCACGGCCAGATGATACCGACCACGCCGGGGAACCAGTACATCGGAATCTACAAGCTCAACGACGATGGCGCATGGCAGGCGTGGCAGGACAGCCCGCTGCCGGCGGGTTCAGCCTGCCTTGACCGCGTCAGTCTGCGTCTGACCCATTGGGACCGGTTGACCGGAAGACTGACCAAGGACGCAGTGCAGAACCCCACCTCCGCGGGGCTGGCCGCCGAAGAGGCCGCGCGCGTCCGCATGGGCGACCGGGTGCTGACTTCGGGAACCGACAAGCTCGGCGCGGCCTGACCAACGCGCCACGGTTCCTGCGTCAGCCCGCGGTGATGCCGTTGTCAGCATTATAACACGCACCATGCACCGAGCGCGCGCGGTCGGACGCAAGGAAAAGCAGCGGCTCGACGATGTCCTCGGGCTGGGACGGTGGGCGAATGCCGATATATCGCGCGATCAGATTCTGATCCGCATTGTCGGGAAATTTGAGCGTGTGCACCATTTCCGTGAGCATGCCGCCGGGTGCCAGGGCGTTGATCCGCACCGGACTCTGCATGAATTCCATCGCGAGCGATTTGGTGAGGCTCAGCAATGCCGATTTCGTCGCCGCATAGGGAGCAGTATAGGCTTGGCCGAGAAATGCCGCGGTAGACGAAACATTGACGACATTGCCCCTCGCTTCGACAAGATGCGGCATCGCCGCCTGCATCATGAAGAAGGGTGCGGTGACGTTGGCTGAAAACAGCCTGGACCAGTCGTCCGGCGTGACATCCGCCAATGCATGAAACCGCAGGATGCCCGCGATGTTGCAAAGTACATCGAGGCGACCGAACGCTTCGATGGCATGCGTCACGGCCCTGGCGCAGTTGGCCGGATCACCCAGATCGCCTGCAAACGCGGTCGATTGTCCACCTGCTTCGCCGATCTGGCGCGCGGTCTCAGCGATCCCGTCAGCATTCAGATCGACGAGACAGAGCTTGGCTCCCTCCGCGGCGAAACGGATACTCGCCGCGCGACCGAGGCCGGAAGCGGCACCGGTGACAAGCACGACCTTGCCGGCGAATTCACCCATGCTCACGATATATCCCTCGCTAGCGATTTCACGACTGGTGTGATCGCCTCATACAAATGCACGGCCATATCCTCGATCGAGAAGGCCTCGCTGATGTGCATTTCACCCGATTCGACGAGACCCGTCAGTTGGGCAATGGCAGCTGCCGGCTCGTCTGTTTTCATCATGTAGATCGCAAGGTAGCCATGGCGCGGCGCACCTTCCGCTTCGCCGTCGACCAGGCGGAATCGTTGCGCACCGACAAAGCCCTGCACAGCCGCAACATCAGCAAGATGGCGGTTGCCGTCCCAGTCATTGTACTCGTCTTCGCGGCCCGCAACCGGGCAGCTGTGAACGACATAGGTCAATTGCGGCATGGCAGCACCTCCCGGACACGAAGAACGTGTCAGAACACGATGTGCGGCAAGCTAGTCCGCCGCGACACAGCACCGTTACCAGACCAGTGGCAATGTCACCGGCTGGATCATGCCGAGGTGGTATTCGGGGTCGTGACCCGGCTTCATGCCAAAACTCGGAATCCGGTTCACGAACTCCTCGATGGCGATGCGCATTTCACGGCGGGCAAGGTGCATGCCGACGCACATGTGTGGACCGAAGCCGAATGAAACGTGGCGGGGATTGCGATCGAACCTGACTTGTCCTGGTTCCGGAAACTCTTCGGGATCGCGCCCCGCCAGGGTGGTGGACATGGCCACTTTGTCGCCCGGCATCATCCGGACACCCCCGAACTCGGTCTCCTTTGTCACGGTTCGGAACGTGGTCACGGCCGCGTAGGCGCGCATCATCTCGTCGATGGCGTGAGGAATTTGCTTGGGATTCTCCCGCAGGAAAGCCTGATCCCGCGGGTGGCGGGCAAGATGGACGAACTGGTGCCCCATATTGGTCGAGACCGTGTCGAGCCCGCCGATGAACAGGTTGAACGCAAAACCCACAAGTTCGTCTTCGTTGAGCTTGCGCCCGTCGATCTCGACGCCAAGCGCGTAGCTGATGATATCGTCGCGAGGCTTCTTGCGCCGGTCGCTGATCTCCTCGCGCAGGAACCCGACCACACTGCGAGTGGCATCGGCCATCTTCTGCATGTCCATCTCGTGGAGCAGTCCCGTCTCCCACTCGAGGAACTGCTTCGTATTGCTCAACGGGAAATCCATCAGCTCGAGGAACACCTTGATCGGAAACTCGAAGGCGAATTCGCTCATGAACTCGCAGGCTCCGCGTTCACGGAACGCCTCGATGTACTCGATCGCGTAGCCGCGGATACGGTCTTCCAGTCTAGCCATCGCGGTTGGCGTGAACAGCGGGTTGATGAATGCCCGATACTTTGCATGTTCGGGTGGATCGATCTCCACCGGAAGGTTGGTCCAGGTATCGCCGATCAGCTTAGAATACGGCGAAAAGTCCTTGCTGGTGAAGGTGTCGGTATCGAAATAGATCTTTCGCAGGTCTTCGACCCTCCGCACGATCCACGCTGGGGTGAAGCCGGGATAGGCGTGCGGGGCATAGAACACGGCAGGCCCTTCGTGAACGGCCGACGCCCAATCGTCGAAGGGATCGGCGCTAGTGGTGATTCCGAACGCATAGGGAAACGGGCGGACCAACCCGGGCGGGACGTGGGCCGGAATGACCGGTTCGGGTAGCTCAATCTGCATCGCTGTTGTCCCTTCGTTGCTTCCGCCCGCGAGGGGCGGGGCTTGCGCTGGTGGCGGATATCAGGTAGAATGAAAACCGAAAAGTAGGATGGAATATCGTAGTCTAGTATTAAATTTATGACTATTGTGAAAAACCGCGAGGTTCCGCCCGAGGAATACGCCGATCTGCGCAAGGCGCTGACCCTGATCGCGGGTAAATGGAAGCTTGAAATCCTGTGGCTGCTTTACCACCGCACCCATCGCTTCGGGGAATTGCAAAGGACGATTCCGGGGGTGACGCAGCACATGCTCACCCGCCAGCTGCGCGAACTCGAAGCCGATGGACTGGTTACGCGCACCGTCTTCGCCGAAGTGCCGCCGCGCGTCGAATACAGCATGACCGAAGCGACCAAGGCGCTCGAACCGACGATCCAGGCGCTGATGGAATGGTGGCAGGCTTACGGGAAGGCCACACAAGCCGGGCGCCCTCAAGGGGATTAGTCGCTCGGGCAGCATGCTGCCCCTACCAGCGCCGTCGCAGTTGCACACCGCGCCGGCGCTGGCGCAACTGCGCCTCGCGCTCCTCGGGCGATACGGCCGGCGTATCTGGCGGCAATTGCGCGCGCAGGTCGGCAAGCTCGACCAGCCGCAAAGTGGGCTTCGGTCCGCTGCTCGCTTCGGTCCAGCGCAGCATGATCGCGCCTTCCAAGTTGCCGCCGGGATCGAGCCAGTTGGGCACGCCCGGATCTTCCAGCGCGATCACCGCGCGGAAACGGCCATCAGCATCGATCACCGCCTGCCCACCGTTGAGGCTGGACTGATGGTTCACCCAGTCGATGCTGTTCCACAGCAGGTCGGACAGTTGCACGTTCCAGTAGCGCACCCGTTCGGGCAGCTCGGTTTCGAGCACCAGTGCTTGGTCCGGCTCCAGCCTGAACAGCCCCTGGTAGTAGTGCTGCCCCTGCACACCGCCCCTTCCGGCCCAGTCGTCGTGTTCCAGCCGGTTCCAAAGATGCTTGCCGCGCTGCGCGGCGATGAAGCTCATGGCCATGCCGGACAGGCGCCTGGGATAGGCAGCGAGCGCGTCCAGCCGTTTGGCGATGTCGGCGGCAGTGCGGCGGCGCGGCCGGTGCGGCTGGTCGATCCGGTCGATGGCGATTCGGGCCCCGTGCCCCTCGCCCCAGTCATAACTGGCCTGCCGCAGCGACAGCGAACGCGCGGAGGGATCGAGCTGGTGCCAATCCCCGGTCCAATCCGCCGGACGCGTGGCGCTGAGCAGCAATGAGAAGCGACCTTGGGCGCCGAGCGAGAGGTCGTCGAAATCGACGAGAGCCAGCGACGGCCCCGGCGTATCCATCACCCCCAGCCCGCCGGCGGCGATGTCCATCAGCAAGAACAGCCCCTCCCCCCGCTCGCCGCTCAGAACATAGCTGCCGCTGCCGTCGATGGTGGCGGTGGCGTAGATGAAATCGGGATTGGTGCCCACACAGTGCAGGTGGGTGCTGACCGCAGGGACGAAATCGGGGAAGTCGGCATCGGCAAAGGCGGTGAACCAGCCCGAGGCCAGCGTCATCCAGAACAGGCGCTCGGCTTCGGCCAGCGCTTGCGGATCGGCAGGGTTCGCTAGCAGCGCCAGCAACTCCCGGGTAGCGCCGAACGTGGCGATGCGCTGGTCCCAGCCGTTCACAGGAACGCCCCGTAAATCTCGATATAGTCGGAATAGACGCATTCGACCTGTTCGCGCGTCAGCCCGTAATCGGCGAGTTCGTACTTGTGCTGCCCGTGCTTGTCCGAAGGGTTCGCGGCCCACCAGTCGCTCACCGCCTGTTGCGTCGCCGGGGTGAAGGCGATCCCGGCATGGTCATAGACCTGCCGGACCACCGCCACCGGATCGGCGACCAGATCGCGGAAGCGCAAGTCGAGAACCTTGACCTGGGGATTGGCCTTGCGCCAAGCCATCGAAGCGACCTGCCCGTCGTGCCACAGGTGCAGAAGTTCCTGACCCAGCGCCGCACGGTCTATCCGCTCGAAGCTGACGCAGCGAATGACCTCGATCAAGCGCGAAATCGAGGCCATGACCATGACCGGATCGCGATGCGGCTGCACGAGGACGGCATCGGGATAGGCGCTGAACAGTTCGGGCAAGTGATAGGCATGTTCCTGCACTTTCAGAACCCACCGGGGGCGCGGGTTCTTCCACGCGAGGTGCTGAAGCCACATGCGATGCACCCTGTAGCCGAAGCGCGTGTCCGCTTCGCGGTACCATCGATAATAGTCAGGCAGGCCAAACAGCATTGTCGGGTTAATGCCCTGAAAGGCGGTTTCCAGCATCATGCCGCACTCCTGCGGGATGCGCGCACCGATGGGATGGGCCTTGAGCACGTCGGCCCAGGCCCCGGTGAAATTCGCGGCGACATAGGCATCAAAGCCCACCGCGCGCGGATCGCTGTCGAACGTCGAGGCGTCGGGCGGGGGCGACGGCGCGGCCACTTCCCATTGCAACGGCGTGCGCACTTGCGGATCGGCTCCGATCAGCGCGTGCAGGATCGACGTCCCGCAACGCGGCAGGCCCAGGATGAATACCGGACGTTCGATCTGCACCTCGGCGATCTCGGGGTAGCGGGCACGATCGGCGACGATCGCCGCCAGCCGCGCAAGATTGTCGCGGAACTGCGCCAGCGCGCGCTCCCTTCCCTCCGCGGAAAGCCCGGTTTCGACGTCGAGCGCGGCGAGCGCATGAGAGAGGCCGGGAAGCGTGCCGGCGGCGGCTTCACCTTCCAGGCCAGCTTCGGCCATCATCTGTTCTGCGGTGATCATGGCGCGAGGCTAAGGCGGCAATACGGCATCTCACCCGTCTTGGGATAGGCGCGGAGGGGCCGCACGACGGCGATGCAGCCCAGACTGGAGCTGATGCCATGCCGCTTGACCTGAACAAGCTCTACAACCTTGCCGGCAAGACGGTGGTCGTCACCGGTGCCGCGCAGGGCATGGGCGAGGCCACGGCACGGGCCTTTGCCGCTGCGGATGCGCGGGTGATGCTCGCCGACATCAACGCCGACCTGGTGGCCGAAGTCGCCCGCGACATCGGCTGCGGCGCCGTGGCGACGACGGTCGACATGGCCAGCGAGCCCAGCGTGGTGGCAATGATCAAGTCCGCGCGGGCGCATTTCGGGCGGATCGACGTTCTCGTCAACAATGCCGGGGCACAGCACCGCCGGATGATCGAAGACACCGACCTTGCCTATTGGGACCATCTCCACGCGGTCAATCTTCGCGGGGTGATGCTCGGCATCCGCGAGGTGGTGGCGGTGATGCGCGCCGACGGCACCCGCGGCGCGATCGTCAACATCGGCTCGAACAGCGCGTTCCATCCGATGGCGCCCAGCCTGATGGCCTACGCGGCCACCAAGGCCGGGGTGGTTTCACTGACCCGGTCGGCAGCGCTGGAAGTGGCGGGCAACGGCATCCGCGTCAACGTGGTGTGTCCCGGCAACACCACCACCCCCGGTCAGGCCACCGCCACCGGGCCAGCGTTCCCGCCAGAGGTGATCGAGAAATTCATGCCGCCGCTCGACCGTCCCGGCCGCCCCGACGAGATAGCCGCGGCGGTGCTGTTCCTAGCCTCCGACGCAGCGAGCTACGTCACCGGGCAGACACTGGTCGTCGATGGCGGCCATCTGATCGGATAGGGGCGCGAGATGGCCGAAACTTATGATTACATCGTCGTCGGCGCCGGTTCTTCGGGCTGCGTGCTGGCGAACCGTCTGTCGGAGAACCCGGCGCACCGCGTGTTGCTGCTGGAATGTGGTCCCGACGACAAGAGCCCCCTGATCCGTATGCCGCGCGGGATTGGCAAGCTGCTCGATCCCGCCGACCCCCACGTCTTTGCCTACCCGGTGACGCCGGCGGGCAACCAGCCGCAGGAGCTGTGGCTGAAGGGGCGCACGGTCGGCGGATCAAGTTCCATCAACGGCATGGTGTACATGCGCGGCAGCCCCCAGGACTATGACGACTGGGCAGGCGCGGGCTGCACCGGCTGGGGCTGGGACCGGATCGGCCCGCAGTTCCGCAAGCTCGAGGATCACGCGCTGGGCACCGACACATGGCGCGGCACCGGCGGCCCGCTCAAGGTCTCGATGCCGCGTTCGGACAATCCGCTTTGCGCCGCGATCCTGGGTGCCGCCGCCGAGTTGGGGGTGCCAACCGTCGCCGATGTCAACCACACCGATGTCGTCGCCGATCAGGGTATGGGGCGGCAGCCGGTGACGACGTACAAGGGCAAGCGATTTTCTGCCGCGCGGGCCTTCCTCGACCCAGTACGCAGGCGTCCCAACCTCGACATTGTCACCGGCGCGCGTGCCGTGCGCATCCTGTTCGACGGCACGCGGGCATGCGGGATCCAGCTTGCCGACCATACTGTCGCCTGCCGTGGCGAGATCGTGCTGAGCGCCGGGGCGGTCGAATCGCCCAAGCTCCTCGAGCTCTCGGGCATCGGCGATGGCGAACGGCTGCGCGCGCTCGGCATCAGGCCGCTGGTCCACAGCCCGCTTGTAGGCGAAAACCTGCGCGAACACCGCTATGTCGCGCTCGACTGGCGGGTGAGCGGCCACAGTTCCAACCAGAAGCTGCAAGGCTTCGGTCTGATCGTCTCGATGCTGCGCTACCTGCTGTTCTCGAGCGGACCAATGACCGATGCGGCGCACGAAGTGGGCGGCTTCATCAAGACCCGGCCCGAGCTTGACCGTCCCGATGCACAGATCGGCTCGATGCTGGCGACGATGGGCATCAATGCGAAGGGCCAGGTTGCGCTCGACCGGTTCCCGGGCTTGCGCATGCTGGGCTATTTCACCCGGCCCGAAAGCCGGGGCTCGACGCATCTCGCTTCCGCCGATCCCGCACAGCCGCCCTCAATCGATGCCAACCATTTTTCCGCGGAAGTCGATCGCCGCACCGCGCTCGACCTGTTCAAGTGGCTGCGACGGCTGGGCGAACAAGCCGCACTGTCGCGCTGGATCGTCGAGGAGGTGGGCACCGGAGCGAGCATCCGCAGCGACGAGGACATCCTCGCCAACCTGTTGCGGCTCGGCGGTACCAGCTTCCACATCGCCGGCACCGCCGCGATGGGCGCTGAGGCCGGCAGCGTGCTCGATCCGCAACTGCGCGTGCGCGGTGTCGATGGCCTGCGCGTGTGCGACACCTCGATTATGCCCACGCTCGTTTCGGGCAATACCAATGCTCCTGCCATGGCCATTGCGATGAACGCGGCGGACATGATCCTGACGAAAGAGAATTCGCGATGACTGTTCCCTTCACCCATATCGATCACCTCTATATCGACGGCAGGTGGGTCGCACCCGAAGCTGGCGGCGAGACCGTGCTAAATCCCGCAACCGGCGCAGCCATCGGCGAAGCACCAGTAGCGAGCGGGGCGCAAGTCGAAGCCGCCATCGCCGCTGCCCGCCATGCCTTCGATCGCGGCCCGTGGTCCGCCATGACCATGGACGAAAGGGCCGATGTCATGCAGCGCATGGTCGATGCCCTGCGTGCACGGCAGGCGGATATCGCCGCTCTGATCATTGCCGAGGTCGGCTGCGCGCAGCACATCACGCACGGCATGCAGGTGGCCAATCCGATCAACCACCTCGCCGCCGCGATCCGTTATGCGCGGCGCGAAGAGGATGAGCGCCTGCCCATCGACATCACCCCCAACATGTTTGTGCCCGGCGGCCCGCAATCGATCGGCGGCACCACCGTGGTACGTGAACCCTTCGGCGTAGTCAGCGCAATCACCGGCTACAATTTTCCCTTCCTGCTCAATCTCGCCAAGATCACCCCAGCACTGCTGGCAGGCTGCACCATGGTGCTCAAGCCTTCACAGTTCACGCCCTATTCCGCGCTGCTGTTCGGCGAGATTGCCGAGACCATCGGGCTGCCTCCGGGAGTGCTCAACATCGTCACCGGCGGAATTGCCGAAGGGCAATTGCTATGCACCGACGAGCGCGTAGACATGGTCACATTCACCGGTTCGGAAGGTGTTGGCGCCGCAATCATGGCGCAGGCCGCGCCGACCCTGAAGAAAGTCCACCTCGAACTGGGCGGCAAATCGGCAATGATCGTGCGCCACGATGCCGATGTGCAGCGCGCCGCGGCGATGGCGGTGGGCTTTCTCTCGGTCAATGCCGGGCAAGGCTGCGCCATTCCCACGCGCCTGCTGGTGCACAATTCGCTGCGCCCAGCCTTCGCCGAAGTGGCAAAGGCGGCGGCCGCGCAGATCAAGGTGGGCGACGCCGCCGACCCGACTGTAACGATGGGTCCGCTGATCAGGGAGAGCCAGCGCGCAAAGGTGGAACATTATATCGCGCTGGGCAAGCAGGCCGGAGCGAGGCTGATCTGCGGCGGCGGGCGGCCCGCCGGGCTCGACGGCGGCTTTTTCACCGAAATGACGCTGTTCGACGATGTCACCAACAACATGGCCATCGCCCAGGACGAAATCTTCGGCCCCGTCGGCTGCATCATCGGCTTCGACAGCGATGACGAGGCCGTCGCCATCGCCAATGCCTCGCGTTATGGCCTGAACGGCGCCATCGAGACCACCGATGCCGCCGCCGGCTATGCCATGGCCCGGCGCATCCGCACCGGCAGCGTGGCACTCAACGGCGGCACCGGTACGATGAGCTATGCGCCGATCGGCGGCTATAAGCGCTCCGGTATCGGCCGCGAATACGGACCGCGCTGGCTGCGCGAGTACCAGCACGAAAAGTCGATCTTCTATCCCATTGGAAAGTGACTGGCCCGGCCACACGAGGAGAACCGGAATGAGCGTTACCGTCACGCTGGAATTGACGCTGAAGCCCGAAGCAGTGGGCGCGTTCTGCGCGCAGATCGGCGAAGCGCTGGAAGATACGCGCAAGTTTGCCGGGTTCGTCGACATCTGCATCCGCCGCCATGCCGACGATCCCGCCCGGATCATCTTCGTCGAGGACTGGGAGACGCTCGCTGCCTATGAAGCCTACGTCGCGTTCCGCACGGAAACCGGGATGATGGACGCCATGGCCGAAGTGCTGACGCAGCCTCCCCGGCTCAACATCTGGGATCAAAAGGTTGCCTGAACGGTGACGATCAGGCGTCAAGCTGGTGCACCGCCGGCAACACGTTCGCTGCAAATAGGTCCATCGCCGCTTCACGCTGCGCCGGGTCGCCGATGCCCCACGCGAGATCGACCACCCCTACCCCGCAATCGCGCAGCGCCTCGAAACGGCCCTTGAGCGTCTCGGCGCCGCCGACGAAATATGGCTCGGTAATCAGTGGCACCACCGGCGGCCCCCCCATGGTCTCCTGCTGGACCTGCGCCTGCTCGATCGCCTTGCGGCCGAAAAACGCCCCCATTTCGTCCTGGGCCTGCGCGTCGGTGGCGGCCGCGTAGGCGATGCCGCGATAGATCACATGGCTGGGCCCCGGCCGCCATCCCGCCTTCGCCGCCTCAGCATAGTAGAGCGAGACCCACTGCGCCACCACGTCCAAGGCGGCGAAGGAAAAGGCGATGCCCATGCCGCGTTCAGCGGCGAATCGTACCGATTCTTCGCTGTTTCCAGAGCCATAGACCGGCGGATGCGGTTCCTGAACGGTGCGCGGCCACACCGCGATGTTGCTGAATCGGTAATGCTCACCTGACCATGCGAAGGGTTCCTCGTCAATCCAGGCCTTGCGGATGAGGTCGATGCCTTCCTGCGTCATGCCCCGCGTGGCCGCTGGATCGCTATCGTAGGTTCGGTGCTCGTTGGGAGTGCCGCGCAGAAACAGCACCACCACCCGACCGCCCGAAAGCTGGTCGAGCATGGCGATTTCTTCGGCCAGCCGCACAGGATTGACCAGCGGAACCAGTGGCCCGAGCAGTGCGATCTTGGCGCGGCTGGTTACCTGGCTGAGCGCGGCAGCCATCACGCAGGGGTTGGGTGTGAGAATGTAGGGCGCATAGTGGTGCTCGGACACGCTCACCCAGTCAAACCCCAGATCGTCGGCCTTGCGTGCCATCGCGATGCTGTGATCGTAGGAGGCGCGGGCGACGTCACGCTTGCAGAATTCCGGCCGGGCCGGCCAGACTTCGAGGCCGGGTGCCGGCCCGTCGTACCCGGTCATGCACAGACTCGATACCAGCATCGCAATTCTCCCTTGCAATGGTTCCGCATAGGTTTGCCATTGCGCCGGACCGCCTATCCAAAGGAGGGCCAAACCAGGCCCGCGCGCCTTAGCATGACCTTAGAAGATGCAAGGGGCATGAGAATGAATCAGACCATTCGCGTCGGCACGGGGTTGAGCGTGCAGGACGAACGCGACATCGGCGCTTTGCTCATTGCCTATGCCACCGGGATCGACCAGCGCGACTGGCCGCTGTTCCATTCGCTGTTCACGTTCGATTGCGAAGCCGACTATGGCAGCTTCGGCAAGTGGCACGGGGCCAGCGCCATCACCGAGTACATGAAGCATGTGCACGCAAGCCTCGGCCCGACCCTGCACCGCATCACCAACATCACCATTCGCAGCGTTGAGGGCAGCGTCCATGCGCGCAGCTATGTCGATGCCATGCTCAAGCCGATGAACGAAGGCGGCCCGATGCATCGCGGGGTCGGCTACTACGACGACCAGGTCACCCGCACTGCCAACGGCTGGCAGATCGCCCGCCGCCGCTTCCACGCTTTGCATCTCGAATGAAAGGGACACAAAGGCGATGACCAGCCTTGCCGGCAGAAATGCCGTGGTAACCGGCGCTTCCGCCGGAATCGGCAAAGCCACCGCGCGGCGGCTGGCGGCAGCAGGCGCGCGCGTCTTGCTGGTGGCGCGGCGACGGGAGCGGCTGGAAAGCCTAGCGGCGGACATCGGCGGCGGAGCGGCGGCGCTGGCGCTCGATCTGGGTGAAGCCGATGCCGCGCAAGCGCTGCTCGAAGCTGCCGAAGCGCAGTTCGGCGCGGTCGATATCCTGGTCAACAACGCCGGCATCCTGCGCACCAGTCATGTCGACGCGTTCGATCTTTCCGAGCTAGAACCGCTGATCGCCGTAAACTACACCGCGGTGGTGCGTGGAAGTCTGCTGTTCGCGCGCCACATGAAAGCGCGAGGGCACGGCCAGATCGTCAACATTTCGAGCATCGGCGCCAGCCTCGCGGCGGCGGGAACCGGGGTCTACGGAGGACTAAAGGCCGCACTGGAGCGGTTCACAGACGTCTTGCGGATCGAACTGGCGGGGAGCGGCGTACGCGTCGGATTGATTGCGCCTGGCACCACGACGACCGAAATCTTCGCCAACATGAAGAGCCGGGGCCAGCCCGGCTGGGACGAATTCATTCCGCCGATGGTGCCCGACGACATCGCCCGGGCTATCCAGTTCATGTGCGAGCAGACCGGCAATGCCAACGCCGCGCGGATCCACATTTACGCCACGTCGGAAGGTTTCTGATCAGTCCAGCCGGCTATAGGCGGATGCATCGAACGGCCGGAACGGCTCGCCCTGGCGAGCCTTGACGATCCAGTCCGCATCCATGAGCGCGGCGCGGCCGATCGCCACCAGGTCGAATTCTCCCGCAGCGAAGCGGCGCACCACTTCGCCCAGGTTGTCTATCGCGGCGGTCGATTCCACGAACGAGCTGGCCAGATCCTTGTCAAAGCCAATACCCCCCACCGTCATCACCGGCTTGCCGCTTACCCTGCGCACCCAGCCC
>JAJXVK010000044.1 GCA_021782155.1 Pseudomonadota bacterium | reverse complement strand
TTACCCGACTGGTAGGCGAGCATCAGCCAGTCGTCCTTCTTTATCTGCCTGCCTGCGATCTCGCAGTCCTGCGTGGCGCTGCGCATGAAGTGCTTGACCGGCACGACCCAGCGGATCGACTCCTCGACGAAGGCGTTGATCAGCGACGGGTCGGCCTGCATCTGCGCGAGCAGGTGCGGCCGCTCGGCCAGCGCCCACATCGCGCCGCCAGTGGTGTTCGAGGTGGTGTCGTGCCCGGCGGTCGCGGCGATGATGTAGTAGCCCATCATCTGCCGGTGGTTGAGGAATTCGCCGTCGATCTTCGCGTTGGCGATCAGCGAGTTGATGTGCTCGGTGGGGTTGGCGCGGAACTTCTCGGTCACCTTGGCGAAGTAGGCTTCCAGCTCGAGGTTGGTTTCCCACAGCGACTTGAGCATCTCCTCGGGCGTCAGCTCGGCGCGGCGGCGGTTGAGCTCGGGGTCGGCGTTGGAGAACAGCTCCTGCGTCAGCTTGAGCATGAACGGCTCGTCTTCCTGCGGCACGCCGAGCACGGTCATGATCACGCGCAGCGGGTAGAGGAAGGCGACGTCGGTGGCGAAGTCGCATTCGCCGTCGAAGGTCAGCATGTGGTCGACGAATTCGCGCGCGATGGTGCGGATGCGGTCTTCCAGCGGCTTGATCGCGCGCGGGGTTACGTGCGGGAAAACGATCCCGCGCAGGTCCTTGTGCTCCTTGCCGTCGACCGAGACGAGGCTGCGGATCAGGTTGGGATCGCCGCCGGTCAGCGCCTTGACCTTCAGCTCGTTTTCCTTGGGACCGAGGAAGGTCGAGCGGTCGGCGTTGTGGAACAGGTCGGGCTGGCGCTCGATTTCCTTGATGTCGGCATGGCGGCTGACCACCCAGAACGGGTCGAAGTTTTCGGGCTGCGCGACGTCGAGCGGGCTGCTGGCGCGGATTTGCGTGAATGCGGCGTCTATCATGTCGCCGTCGGCATAGGCGTTACCACTGATGATGGTGTTCGCAAGTTCCTGCGAAATGGGCATCGTTCTCTCCTCTCCAGACCCGCGAATTCGCAGGCGTCCCGTCACCCGACTCGCTGGGACCGAGGGCGGATTTGCCGAGAACGCGCAAAGGCTATATGGCAGTTAGTTGTCAGTCAACAACCTAATGGGAATTGCTCACCAGAATGGCGACACAGGCGGCAAACCGGCGCAGCCAGCGCGAACGCAGCGAGGAATCGGACAACCGCCTGCTGGCGGCGGCGGCCGCGATCATCGCGACCGAAGGCTATGCCGCCGCCACGATGGAGCGCGTCGGCGAACGCGCGGGCTTCAGCCGCGGCCTCGCCAGCCGCAAGTACGGGTCTAAGGACGGACTGATCGAGGCGGTGATCCACCGCGTCTCGCGCCATGTCCACCACCAGATCGACCTTGCCGTCGCCGGGGAGGACAGTCCGCTCTGCCAGCTGCTCGCCACGGTCGACCGCTTCGCCGACCTTGTCGTCACCGACACATCGGTGCGCGCCTATTTCGTGCTGTTCAGCGCGATGATTGCGAATGCGCTGCAGACGCGCGAAGCCTTCCAGCAGGTGCAGGAGGAATACGCGCTGCGCCTCTACGGGATGATCGCGGCGGGGCAGGCGCGGGGCGAGATCGCCTCCGCGCTCGATCCGGCGATCACTGCCTATGTCGTCGGATGCCTGCAGGCGGGGCTGGCGGTCGAGGCGGCGATGGGCGGCGAGATCGACACGGGCGCGGTGCGCGCGCATTTGCGCGCCATGCTGGGCCCCGCGCTGAAAGGCTCGCCCCAAGCCGGGGGCTGACGCAAGGCCGCGAACGTGGCAGGAGAGTCTATTAGCCAGTCCTGATATTCGCGCCGGTGCCCTTTGTCTTCGATTTCCCTCGGTCCCCTGAACCTTGCGCTCGACCGGCTGATCGCAGTCGTCGCGATCTGGATATTCCTCGCGCTGCTGGCGGCGATCGGTCGCCGCAGTCGCGAGCGCGGTGAGCAGGCGGGGCTCCGGGCGGCGCTGGCTGGAGTTCTGGCGGCGAGGCTTGCCTATGTCACGGGACACTGGGGATACTTCTCGGCCAGCCCGCTTTCGGTCTTCTCCGTCTGGCAGGGCGGCTTCGCCCTCTGGGCTGGGATCGCCGCGGCGGCAGTGGTGCTGGTCGCGATGCTGCGCGGGCGGCGGGCGAGGGGGCTCGCACTCGCCGCACTGGCGGGGGTGAGCGCCGCCGGGCTCGCCGCGATGGCGCTGGCGACGCCCGCGCCGCGTCCGCTGCAGAAAGTCGCGCCGATGGAACGCCTGACCGGAGCGCCGCACTACCTCGCATCGCTCAGGGGGAGGCCCTTCGTGGTCAATTTGTGGGCGAGCTGGTGCCCGCCTTGCCGCCGCGAACTGCCGATGCTGGCGGCGGAAGCGGCGAAAGGCGGGATACCGGTCCTGCTCGTCGACCAGGGCGAGGACGCAGGCAGGGTCGGCGCGTTTGTCGCTGCGACGGGCGTCGGGTCCGACCATGTCCTTCTCGACCCCGCCGCGAGCCTGGCGCAGGCGGTGGGGACAAGCGGTTATCCGGTCACCTTGTTTATCGACGCGCGCGGCATGATCGTGCAGATGCATGCGGGCGAAATCGGCCGGGCTGGATTGATGGACGGTATCGCATTGCTGGAAAAGGACGATCGATGAAGAGCCTGTTCAAGACCATCGCGGCCGCGGCGCTGGCCTTGCTCGCCGTCGCGGCCCCCGCGTCGGCCAAGGATATCGCCAGGATGATGGCGGTTTTCAGCGACAATCCCGTCGCGCCCAAGGTCGCGCCGAAGGGCTACGATGTCACGATCGTCGAGTATTTCGATTACGCCTGCCCCTACTGCAAGGCGATGCAGCCGGTGTTCGACAACCTCGTCGCCAAGGACCGCAAGGTGCGCGTGGTCTATCGCGACTGGCCGATCCTTCGGCCTGAATCGCGCATCGCGGCGCGGCTCGCCATCGCTTCGCAGTGGCAAGACAGACACGCCGCGTTCCATGATGCGCTGCTCGGGCTGCCCGGACACCTGACCGAGGACGGGATCCGTTCATCCGCCAGGAGCGCCGGCGTCGACTGGGCCAGGCTCGAGGCCGACGAAAAGGCGCATTCGGCCGAGATCGATGCGCTGATGGCCGAGACCGAGCGGCACGCGAACCTGCTCAGGCTGCAGGGCACGCCGGCGCTGCTGGTGGGCGACCACCTGCTGCGCGGCGCGGTGGACCTGGCGACATTGCAGCGCGTGGTCGCCACCGTGCGCGCCGAGCAGCACGCGAAGGACGGCGCGGCCGGGACGACCTAGTGGTCCGATTCTGACATTCGATACCGTCTGCGGCTCGGTCGCGCTCGAATGTCAGAATCTCTTCGGACCACTGGAAACTTACGATTCTGGTGGATTTTACGATTTTGACATTTGCAGACCCATCCCAGCCGCAAGGGGATGCAAATGTCAAAATCAATCCACTAGCGGCTACTTGCCCGCGTACAGCAGCGTTCCCGGCCCAAGTCGCGTCAGAACCTCGCCGATCACGTCGCGCGAGACGGCGAAGCAGCCCTCGCTGCGCCCGACGCGGCCCTGCGTGGTGGCCATGCCGCGATTCACGTAGTCGGCCGAGTGGATCACGATCCCGCGCTGCAGCGCGAGGTTGTTTTCCGGGTCGAGCCCGATCAGCCGCCGCGAGCGGCCGTGCTTGCCCGAATAGATGTCCGAGGTGACATAGCTCCCGCGTGAGGAGGCGTTCGAACCGGGCCGGTTGGAGAACTGCTGCACCATTCCCGTGTTCGCCGGGTCCGAGCCGCGCCCGTGCGAAACCAGCCAGCTCGCCAGCACGCGCCCGCCCATCACGTCGACGAGATGGAAGCGCGGGACTCCCGAATGCTGCGAGAAATCGGCGATGGCCATGACGTCACGGCGCATGACGCGCGAACCCTGCGTCTGCAGGGCGGCGCGCGCTTCTGCGAGCATGGGCAGCCGCGCCGAGGCCTTGACCTCGGCAAAGGCTCGTGGCGAAACGGCCATGGCCGAACCGGCGGCCAGCCCGCCGAGGACTCGGCGGCGAGTGAAAACCATATCTTGCGATCCCGATGTTCTGTATTGATCCATATGTGGAAATGTAATCTATTTGGTTCAAGGGGTGTTTGAATTGAACACGAATGGTTTTCAGGTCGTCCCGGTTCTGACGGCCTTCGCGCTGTCGCTCGGAGCAGCGCCCGCTGCGCTCGCGCAGGTTCCCGCCATGACCGCCATGCCCGGCTGGACCACCGACGATATCGCCGCACTGCGCCGCGCGGTCGCCTCGGCGCCGCAGGATGCGCTGCCGGTGCTGTCGACCGCGGAACTCGACCGGGCAGCGGCGTCGGGCGATGCGCGCATGATCGGCGAGGCGGCGAGCGACCTCGCGTTGCGGCTGGCGAAGCTGGAGCTCGTCGGCACCAGCAGCGCCGCGCAGAAGGGTAAGTGGGCGATCGTCGATACCGACGCCGGACTCGACGTCGAGCCGATGCTCGACGTGGCGCTTGCTGCGGGTACGGTCGACGCCTTCTTCGAGGAACTGCGGCCCCAGCACCCCGACTACGCCGCGCTGCGCGCCGCCTACGCGACCGAGACCGATCCGGCGCGCCGCACCACGCTTGCGCGCAATATGGAGCGCTGGCGCTGGATGCCCCACTCGCTGGGGTCCAGCTATGTGCTGGTCAACATCGCCGCATTCCAGGCGCGGCTGTGGCGCGGCGGAAAGCAGGTGGGCGAGTGGCGAACGATCAACGGCAAGCCCAGTACGCCGACCCCGGTGTTCAGGACCACGATCACCGGAGTGACCTTCAACCCGTGGTGGGAGGTTCCTGCCTCGATCGTGCGCGAAAGCGTCGGCGCGCTGGTGCGCAACCATCCCGCGAGCGCGCGTGCGCGGGGATTCGTGGTGCAGGGCGGACGCTACCGCCAGGCGCCGGGGCCGGGCAACGCGCTGGGGCTGATGAAGCTGGTGATGCCCAACCCCTACAGCGTGTTCATGCACGACACCTCGAACCGCAATCTCTTTGCGCAGGACAACCGCGCGTTGAGTCACGGCTGCGTGCGCGTGGGCGACGCAATCGGATATGCCGCAACGCTGCTCGACGGCGCGGTGAGCCAGTCGCGGATCGATGCGATCCTGGCAAGCCGGCAGACCACGACGGTCGACCTCGCGCATCCGCTGACGCTCTACATCGCCTATTTCACCGCGGGGCCCGACGCCACGGGCAAGGTCATGTTCTACAAGGACATCTACCACCGCGACGACGGCGTTCCGGCACCCAAAGACGCGGACATTCCCTGCTGCAACTAAGGTCCTGAACCGAGGACCGGCCTGCGGTGGCCGTGGACGCGGGCGTGCGGTGCTGCCATAGCCGCGCGCGATGTGCTATGCCCTGATCCGCCCCGCCGTGTTCCTGCTCGATGCCGAGCGGGCGCACCATCTTTCGATTGCAGCGCTCAAGTGGTCGGTGCGGCTCGGGCCGCCGTCCGCCGGGCCGCTGGCGACCGAGGTTGCGGGGCTTGCCTTTCCCAACCCGCTCGGCATGGCGGCGGGCTTCGACAAGGACGGCGAGGTGCCCGATGCCGTGCTGGGGCTGGGCTTCGGCTTCACCGAGGTGGGCACGATCACCCCGCGACCGCAGCCGGGCAACCCCAAGCCTCGCCTGTTCCGGCTGGAGGAGGACCGCGCGGTGATCAACCGTTTCGGCTTCAACAGCGGCGGCGGCGAGGCGGCCGCCGCGCGGCTTGCGAAGCGCGCGGGCAAGCCGGGCGTTGTCGGAATCAACATCGGCACCAACAAGGAATCGACCGACCGCATCGCCGACTATGCCGCGATGACCCGGCTGATGACGCCGTTCGCCAGCTACCTCGCGGTCAACATTTCGAGCCCCAACACGCCGGGCCTGCGCGCATTGCAGGACGAGAGCGCGCTGACCGAACTGCTCGACGCTGTGCTGGGGGCGCGGGGCGAGGCGGGGCCGCCGGTGTTCCTCAAGGTCGCGCCCGACCTCGAACCGGCGGACATCGACGCGATTGCCCGGATTGCCGTCGACCGCAGGCTCGGCGCGCTGATGGTCAGCAACACCACGATCACCCGACCGCCGCTCGGGTCACGCCACGCCGGAGAGACCGGCGGGCTGTCGGGCGCGCCATTGCGCGACCTGGCGCAGCAGCGGCTCAAGGACTTCCGCAAGGCGACCGGCGGAGCGATTCCGCTGATCGGCATCGGCGGCATCGCGACGGGCGCCGATGCGTGGGAGCGGATTCGTGCGGGCGCAAGCCTTGTGCAGCTCTACAGCGCGATGGTCTACGAGGGACCGGGCATCGCCCGGCGCGTGCTGCGCGAGCTCGAAGCGCTGATGCGGCGCGACGGCTTCGCCTCGATCGCCGAGGCGGTCGGGACCGTGAATGCCTGAACTCAGCCGCGGGGAGTGACGCGGGCGAAGACGGCCGCGCCGCCGGTGTCGAGCAACGGGTCGCCGGCGGCCTCGCGTTGGTCGCGCGACCCGGATATCGCGGCAAAGAACTGGCCAAGCCTTTCGAGCGGCCCGCGATTGAGGCTGTAGAACACCTGCTTGGCTTCGCGCCGCGCGGTGACGAGATCGGCCTTGCGCAGTACCGCGAGCTGCTGCGATAGGCCTGGTTGGCCGATACCGGTGCGGCTGTCGATTTCGCCGACCGAATGTTCGCCATCGACCAGCGTCACAACCAGTTCGAGCCGCACCGCGTGGCCCAGCACACGCAGCAGTTCGGCGCTGCTATCGAGGTTGTCGCGGCTCAGCATCAGGCCGCTCCGCCCGTATCGGGAACGGTCGAATAGAACCAGTCGCTCGCGGTTTCCGCCGCCAGCACGTCTTCGATCGCATGGACCGGAGCGCGAAGCAGGTCGTCGCCTTCGCGCCAGCCCGCCGGCGTCAGCAGCGGCGCCATGTCGGTCTTCTGCAGCGCGGCCAGGATACGGACCATCTCGTCGATCGAGCGGCCCACTTCGGCCGGGTAGCAGGTCGAGGCGCGCAGCACGCCGTTCGGGTCGAGAAAGAAGGTCGCACGCACCGAGGCGGCGTCGGCCGAATCCGCGCCGATCATGCCAAAGGCCTTCGCGATCTCGAGCGTCGGGTCTTCCAGGATCGGGAATTCGATGCGCACGCCGAAGCGGTCATGGATCATGCGGATCCAGGCGAGGTGCGAATAGAGGCTGTCGACCGAAAGCGCCAGCAGGTGGCAGCCGCGACTGGTGAATTCGGACTGGGCCTTGGCCAGGGCGACGAACTCGCTGGTGCAGACCGGCGTGAAATCGGCCGGGTGCGAGAACAGGATGACCCACATTCCGTGAAAGTCGGAAAGTTCGATCGGCCCGCGCGTGCTGCGTGCGCGGAAGTTGGGCGCGCGCTGGCCGAGGCGCAGTGCGGGCGTGTCGGCAGGATGGAACGTCGCATCGCTCATCGGTCGCGTGCAGGGCCTGTCTTGCTGTTGATCTCCACCTGGGTTGATCGCACAGTTACACGATTAGGGCAAAAGTGATTTGAGGGAGATCATTGCATGGCGGCCCCGAATGTGCCGCTCAGCCCGCCACATCGAGACCCGGAAACATCCCGTAGGCGAACGACCATGCATAGCAGCGCACCGCCTCGGCGGGATCGTCGAATTGCTGCGACCAGCCGCGCATCTCGTAGGCCGCGTTGAGCGTCGCGAGCAGGACCTGCGCGGCGATGAGCGGATCGACGATGCGGATCGAACCTTCGGCGAAAGCATCGACTAGCATGCCCGAGAAGCGCCGGCCGACCCGTTCCGAGCGCTGCAGCACGACCGCGCGCCGTTCGAGCGGCACCGCCTGCAGCGCGGCGGTGCGCAGCAGCGGCGTGGGATCGTTGAACTGGAGATCGAGCAATTCGGCGATCGTTCCGGTGAGCCGCGCCCAGCCGTCGCCGTCCATGCCCAGCGCGGCGAGCTGCACGGAAGAGAGCCGTTCGTAGGAGTTCTCGAAACATTGGAGGACAAGGTCGTCCTTTGCTTCGTGATGGTGGTAGAAGCTGCCCTTGGTGACGTTGAGCCCGCTGGCGATGCTCTGTACCGAGGCGCCCTTGTAGCCGCGCTGGTTGATCATCACCGTCGCCATGCGCAGGAATTCGCCCTGCGGCGAGCGTCCCTGCTCGCTGGTTCGCCAGCGATCACGCCCATCGAGGACCTGAGGAGACCAGCGCGCGCCGGGGAGCGCCATGCCGTCGCCGATCACGTTCATCAGCTGCGCCTTGACGCGCGGGAAGTCGCGCGAGGAATAGAGCGGCGTCCACGCCGGCAGCCAGAACACGATCTCCAGCAGGATGTGCGCGCGCGCGGTGAACAGGCGCTTTTCCGCCTCGTTCGCCGGGTCTCCGAAGAAGCCGCGAATGCGGCGGAAAAGATCGACATAGCGTTCGTTGAGCGAGGCCAGCATGTCCTCGGGCAAGGTGCGCATCTCGGACAGCACCGCGATGCGGCCCTGTTCGCCGCGGCGGATCGAGTTCCTGAGGTCGACGTGCGTCGACACCCAGTGCGCCACGCGCTCACGCGGGGTCGGGAGAGCAAGGGCCTCGTCGGCCATAGCCGCCATGCGTTCCAGCGTCGCTTCGTAGACCGCCTCGACCAGTTGCTCCTTGCGGCGGAAGTAATAGGTGATGCTGCTGGTGTTGAGCCCCACCAGCCGCGCGACTTCCTGGAAGGTGGTACCCTTGATGCCCTCGTCGTTGAGCAGCGTCGTCGCAGCATGGATGATGCCGAGCTTCTTGCGTCCGAAGCGATCGGGCTCGCCGGTGTCGTCCTCGCGTTCGTTGCTGCCCATGCGCGGCGCCCCCCTATGCGGGCTCGGACGGAACGAACAGCTTGCGCAGCTCGCTCTTGAGGATCTTGCCCGTCGCGGTGCGCGGCAGGGTTTCCTGGCTGAACGCGATGCGCACCGGGATCTTGAAAGCAGCGACGCGGGGAGCAAGCCATGCCTTGAGTTCGGCTTCGTCCGCCAATGCGCCTGGGGCAAGATAGACCACGGCGGCGGGCTCTTCGCCCAGCGTCCTGTGCGGAATGCCGACCAGCGCGGCGTCGGTCACCGCCGGGTGCTCGTAGAGCGCGTTCTCGACCTCGGAGGAATAGATGTTCTCGCCGCCGCGGATGATCACGTCCTTGGCGCGGTCGAGGATGAAGCAGAAGCCTTCCTCGTCGATCCTGGCGAGGTCGCCGGTGCGCACCCAGCCGTTCACGAAGGTGGCCGCGGTCGCATCGGGCCGGTTCCAGTAGCCCGCGACCACCATCGGTCCGCGCGCCCACAATTCGCCCAGCTGGCCCGGGCCGAGCACCGTGACGCCATCTTCGGCGCGCACCTCGATATCGGCGACAGGCGCGGCGGGGCCGCACGAGTCGGGGCGGTTGAGGTAGTCCTCGGCCGAATGGTTGGTGACCGTCGCCATCGTCTCGGTCATGCCCCAGCCGTTTCCCGGAAGCGCGCCGAAGGTCTGCCAGATCGCCTGCACCAGCTCGGGCGCGGAGGGCGCGCCGCCATAGGCGATCGCTTCGAGCGAGGAGAGGTCGTACTTGTCGCGGTCGGGATGCTCGATCAGCTGCCAGGCGATGAAGGGCACGCCGCCGGTCAGCGAGACCTTCTCGCGCTCGATCAGCTCGAACGCCTTCACCGTGTCCCACTTGCGCATGAACACCAGCGTGTGCCCGGCGAAGAGCGCGCCCATCAGCGTCGCGCTGCAGGCGGTGACGTGGAACAGCGGAATCACGATCAGCCCGGTGCGACGCTTCGGCTCGGGCGGGGCCTCGCCGCGCCGCAGCGCCGCCTGCGCGCCACTGTAGCCGCTGGTGATGATGTTGGTGGCGAGGTTGCGGTGCGTGCCGAGCGCGCCCTTGGGCCGCCCGGTCGTGCCGCTTGTGTAGAAAATCGTGGCCGGATCGTCGCTGGCGATGGTCTCGCCGGGCAGGTCGTGGTCAGGCAGGGCGGCATAGTCGAGCGGCGTGCCGATCACGTCCTCGAGCCGTTCGGTGCCTTCGGGCGCGCTGGAGGAGCGGGCCACGAACACGGTTTCGAGCGCCGGGCATTCGGCACGATGCGGGCCGATCCGTTCCCACCGCTCGGCGTCGCAGACCAGCGCCTTGCAGCCGCTGTTCTCCAGCCCGAAGGCCAGCTCGGGCGACGTCCACCAGGCGTTGAGCGGCACAGCGATCGCGCCGAGCACCGTCACCGCGAAGAAACAGACGCTCCACTCGGGCAGGTTGCGCATGGCGATGGCGACGCGGTCGCCCTTCGCTATGCCGCGAGCGCGCAACTCGTGGGCGAGCGCGGCCACCGCCTTGTGCCAGTCGGCGAAGCTGACGCGCTCGTTCTCGTAGACGTGGAACACGGCATCGCCATGTTCGCGCGCCTTGCCGGCCAGCGCGGCGAGGCTGACCGGCGCGTTCTTCCACACGCGCGTCGGCACGCCGCGAATTTCCACCGTTTCCATCTCGAACGGCATGCCCGGCGCGCAAAGCCGCGCGCGGATGTCGGGCAACGAGGCCGCCGGCCAGGTGTCCGGAATGACGAAGGCGCCGCGCGGTGCGGTAGCCGGATCGCCCATTCGCATCTCTCCCGTCATATGGCCCGCCGGTTTCGGCGCGGCCCGCCATTGTACTTCAGCTGTACTTCAGCCGGCTCGCCGGTCGAGCGCCGGATCGAGCTGCTGCCCTTCATCTAGCTGCACGCCGAAGCTGTTGAGCATCATCGAAACCTGCGTGTACTGGCCCACGGTGAAAACCAGGTCCATTCGGCCCCGCTCACCGAGGCCGGCCAGCGCGGCCCAGGTCGCGTCGGTGACGAAATGATCGCGCACCAGCTCGTCGCACGCGCTCAGCGCCGCGCGGTCGAGCGCCGACCAGCCTGCGGCGGACGGCCCGGCCTTGATCGCCTCGATCTCGTCGGCGGTGATTCCCGCATTGAGCCCGATGCGCGTGTGCTGGGTAAACTCGTAGCCCGATCCGCACAGGAACCCGGTGCGCAGGATCACGATCTCGCGCAGCCGTGCGTCGAGCGAATTCTTCTTCGAAAGCACGTGGCTGCCCCAGGCGAGGAACGCCCTGAGCGCGTCGGGCGCGTGGACCAGCGTGCGGAAGATGTTGAGCACTTGCCCCCGCTGGGTGACGGGGGCAAGCACATCGGCCTGTTCCGCGTCGAGCCGGTCTGGAGCGACCGGCGCGATACGCGGTGCGGCCAGCCGCATCAGAGGACCTCGAACAGCCCGGCCGCACCCATGCCGCCGCCCACGCACATCGTGACGACGACGTACTTCGCGCCGCGGCGCTTTCCTTCGATCAGCGCGTGAGCGGTGCAGCGCGCGCCGGTCATGCCGTAGGGGTGGCCGATCGAGATCGCGCCGCCGTTGACGTTGAAGCGCTCGTTGTCGATGCCCAGCTTGTTGCGGCAATAGAGCGCCTGCACCGCGAAGGCCTCGTTCAGCTCCCACAGTCCGATGTCGTCGATCTTGAGGTCGAAGCGCTCGAGCAGCTTGGGGATAGCAAAGACCGGACCGATGCCCATCTCGTCGGGCTCGGTTCCCGCCACCGCCATGCCGACATAGCGGCCGAGCGGCGCAAGGCCCTTCTTCGCGGCAAGGCCCGCTTCCATCACCACCACCGCGGCCGAACCGTCGGACAGCTGGCTGGCGTTGCCCGCGGTGACGATGCCGTCAGGCAGTACCGGGTTGAGTGCGGCGAGCGTCTCCAGTGTGGTTTCGGGGCGGTTGCCTTCGTCCTTGGTGATCGTCACCTGCTTGAACGAGACTTCGCCGGTGGCCTTGTCCATCACGCCCATCGTCGCGTCGCAGGCGACGATCTCGTCGTCGAACTTGCCCGCGGCCTGCGCGGCGGCGGTGCGCTGCTGCGACTGGAAGGCGTATTCGTCGCACTGTTCGCGCGTGATGCCATAGCGCTTGCCCACGACCTCGGCGGTCTGGAGCATCGGCATGTAGATCGCCGGGTGCATTTCCATCAGCGACTTGTCGGGGCCGACGCGCATTTCCTTGGTCTGAACGAGGCTGATTGATTCCTGACCGCCTGCGGCGACCACGTTCATGCGGTCGATCACCACCTGCTTCGACGCGGTGGCGATGCTCATCAGGCCCGAGGAGCACTGGCGATCCATGCTCATGCCAGAGACGGTGACGGGCAGCCCCGCGCGCAGCGCGACCTGGCGCGCGATGTTGCCGGCCTGGTTGCCTTGCTGGAGCGCGGCGCCCCACAGCACATCGTCGACCTCTCCGCCCTCGATCCCGGCGCGCTCGACCGCGGCCTTGAGCGAATAGGCGCCCAGCGTGGCGCCGGCGGTGGCATTGAAGCCGCCCTTGAAGGCGCGGCCAATGGGGGTGCGGGCTACACTGACGATGACGGCGTCGCGCATGACTGATCTCTCCCTAAGGCATGGCATTCCGGCACAATGCCGGGCTTTCTTGGCGTTCTAGTGCGGGCGATGCTGCTAGGCAAGACGCCTTGGACGGGTTTCCGAAAAGCGGGTATGGCGCATTTGGCCAAGTGGATTCGGCGATTTCCGTAGCGTAAACTCGGAAAATTGCTGGAGTTGGCCATTTTCGGGCGAACGAAGAACTTGCATCGACTTGGATTCAAAGATTACGGTATGGACGACAACAGGCCGGCGCCGGAGCGTCCGGAAAATCATCTGGGCCGGGAGAGAATGCGGCTGTGAGCCTTGGACATCTCGTATCGAGGATCGAAGCGAAGGACGGCGGGTTTGCGCTGCATGGCGCCGAGGGCTGGATGCAGGGGCGCACGATGTACGGCGGCGCCTCGACGCTGATCGCCTATGCCGCGGCGCGCAAGGCGTTTGCAGACCTTCCGCCGCTGCGCGGGGCGCAGGTGGGGTTCGTCGGCCCGGTGGGCGAGGACCTCGACATCGAGGTGTCGATGCTGCGCCAGGGGCGCAACGTCTCGCAGGTCGCCACCGACATGCGCTGCGCGGGCGAACTCGTGCACCGCGCATTGTGGCTGTTCGGCAGCGCGCGCGAGGCTAATGCCCGGCTCGAGCCGGCGCGGGTCGACGGCGTGATCCCGGCGGGCGAGGGCGAGGAAATGCCCCCGCCGATGGACAACCTGCACTTCATCCGCATGCTCGAGCTGCGCCGCGCCGAAGCGTCGGGCGGATCTCGTCCGGGCACGGTGCGGCGCTGGGCGCGCTTCAGGGAACCATCGGACCTCGATCCGATCGGCGAACTGCTCGGCATCGGCGACGCGCTGCCGCCCGGGTCGATGCGCACGATGCAGCGGCGCGGGCCGATCAGCTCGATCAACTGGTCGCTCACCCTGCTCAACGACCATCCGAAGACACGCGACGGCTGGTGGCTTCTGGAAACTTCGTCCAACTTCGCCGACGACGGCTTTTCCAGCGAGACGTTGCGCTGCTGGAACGCCGACGGCGAGGAAGTGATGCGCGGCCTGCAGAGCGTCGCGATCTTCGGATAGGAAAGGCAAGCGATGACCCAGACGATGACGGCCGCCGAAGCGGGGTTCGACGAAGGACGGCTCTCGCGCATCGAGGCCTTCGTCGCCGAACGCTATGTCGCGCCCGGCAAGCTGCCCTGCGCGCAGTTCCTGCTGGCGCGCCGCGGCAAGCCGTTCCACCGCTTCTCGATCGGGCAGGCGCGCGCCGACGGCACGCCGGTGCGCGAGGACACGATCTTCCGCATCGCCTCGATGACCAAGCCGGTCACCTCGATCGCCTTCATGATGCTGGTCGAGGAGGGCAAGGTCGCGCTCGACGATCCGGTAACGCGCGTGATCCCCGAGTTCGCGCGGCTCGGCGTCTATTCCGGTGGGGGCGGGGACGTGGATTTCATGCCCGCCGGACCTGCCGCGCAGATGCGCATGGTCGACCTGCTGACGCACATGTCGGGGCTGACTTACGGCATCCAGAACCGCACCAACGTCGATGCCGCCTATCGCAAGGGCACGCTCGACGGGCACCGCAAGCTGCCGGGCAACGATCATTTCCTTGAGGAACTTTCCAAGATTCCGCTCGAATTCTCGCCGTCATCCAGCTGGAACTACTCGGTTTCGACCGATGTCATCGGCACCATCGTGGCCCGCCTTTCGGGCATGAGCCTGGGCGAGTTCTTCCGCGCGCGCATCTTCGAGCCGCTGGGCATGACCGACACCGGCTTCCATTGTCCGCCCGAGAAGCTCGACCGGCTGTGCGATGCCTGGCAGTACATTCCTGGAAAGGCGCCGAAGCTGATCGAGAAGGCCGCCGACGGTCACCTGACGAGGCCCGCCAACTTCGAAAGCGGCGGGGGCGGGCTGCTTTCGACGATCGACGATTATCACCGCTTCTGCGCCATGCTGAGCGGTCGCGGCGCGGCCTATGGGTCGCGGATCGTTTCGCCCAAGACGCTCGACCTGATGACCCGCAACCACCTGCCGGGCGGGATCGACCTTACTGAGATATCGAAGTCGCTGTTCAGCGAGGCCTACAACGCGGGGACCGGCTTCGGGCTCGGTTTCGGCATCACACTCGACCCGGCGCGCACGCTGATCCCCGGCAGTGCGGGCGAGTTCTTCTGGGGCGGGATCTATTCGACCGCCTTCTTCATCGACCCGGTCGAGAAGCTGCACATGGTGTTCATGACCCAGCTTCTGCCCTCGTCGTCCTACCCGATCCGCCGCCAATTGAAGACGCTGATCAGATC
>JAJXVK010000043.1 GCA_021782155.1 Pseudomonadota bacterium | reverse complement strand
GCCCGGCGCCGACATGGTCGCCTCCCGGATCGAGATCGATGCCCATGCCGCCGCGCCGCGCGGAAAGCCCGCTTTCGGCATACACACCATCCACGTTGGCGGAAATCCGTACAAGGTGAGCGAATCGACCGTGGTCCACATGGCCTTCGGCGACCTCAAGAGGTTCACCCACGACGGCCTGCCCGCGGACGCGCCGCGCCTGCTGATCGTCGCGCCGATGAGCGGGCACTACGCCACGCTGCTGCGCGGCACGGTCGAGCGGATGCTGGAACGCTGCGTGGTCTACATCACCGACTGGGCCGATGCGAAATACGTGCCGATGAGCGAGGGCCGCTTCGACCTCGACGACTATATCGACTACCTGATCGGCTTCCTCGAACATATCGGGCCCGGCGCGCACATGATGGCGGTATGCCAGCCCTCGGTCCCCGCCTTCGCGGCGACGGCGGTGATGGACATGGCCGAGAACCCCTGCCGCCCTGTCACCCTCACCATGATGGGCGGGCCGATCGACACGCGCGAGAGCCCCACGGCGGTCAACAACCACGCGATCACCAGGCCCTACGTCTGGTTCAAGCACAACGTGATCACCGATGTCCCGGTCAACTATCCGGGCGAGGGGCGGCGCGTTTATCCCGGCTTCGTCCAGCTCGCCAGCTTCATGTCGATGAACCTGGGCAGTCACATGATGAGCCACTACGGCATGTTCAAGCACCTTGTGCAGGGCGACGGCGAGAGCGCGGAAGCAACCAAGGCGTTCTACGAGGAATACCGCGCGGTCTGCGACATGACCGCCGAGTTCTACCTCCAGACGGTCGACGTGGTGTTCCAGACCCACGCGCTGCCCAAGGGCGAGTTCATCCACCGCGGCAAGGTCGTGAACATGGGCGGGATCCGCGACACTGCGCTGCTGTGCATCGAGGGCGAGCGCGACGACATCTCGGGGATCGGCCAGACCAGGGCCGCGCTGAACATCACGCCCAACCTGCCCGATGCGAGGAAGAAGTACTTCCTCGCGCCGGAGGTCGGCCACTACGGGATCTTCAACGGCTCGCGCTGGCGCCGCGACATCGCGCCAGTGGTCGAGGCCTGGATCGCGCGGCACACGGCGGAAGGCAAGGGGCGCAAGCTCACCGCCGTCGCCTGAGGCCGGATGGGGCTCTAATCCAGCCCGAACAGCCGCTTGAGAAAGGCGCGGGCGGCAAGCAGCAGCCATAGCGCGAGGCCCAGCAGGCCCAGCGCGATCGCGCCCGCGGCGACGGGGAAGTTGAACGCCAGGGCGAGCAGGCCGCCGGTTGCCACGTCCTCGGCGGTCGAGGCGGCGATGTTGGTGACCGGTTCGGGGCTGGTGTTGATCACCGCCCGCGCGCTCGCCTTGCCGCCATGCGCGACCAGCGCCGCACCGCCGCCCAGCAGGAAGGCGACGACCTGCCAAACCGGGCTCTGCGCATCGACCACCGCCAGCGCCAGCAAGGCGCCGCCGAGCGGGCGGATCGCAGTGTGGACGGTGTCCCACAGGCTGTCGATCCACGGCACCTTGTCGGCGAGGAACTCGACCAGCGCCGCGGTGAAGGCGACCCCCATCACCCAGGGATTGCCCAGTACCTGCAGCGCGGCGAGGTGTTCGGGCAGCGGGATCGCGCCGAGGCGCATCGCGAGCCCCGTGGCGAAGATCGTGACGTAGAGCCGCCAGCCCGCCAGCAGGCTCACGCTCGCGGCGAGCCCCAGGATCTCGAGGATGCCGGGTTGCGTGGCGGTCATGGCCGGGCGCGCGTTCCGCTCAGACGAAGTACTGCGTGATCCATTCGGCCATCAGCGCAGGCTTGTCCTCGCCCTCGATCTCGATGGTGATCTCCATGGTCTGCTGCCACTGGCCGGGGCGCTTTTCCTCGAGTTCGAGCATCTTGAAGTGCCCGCGCACGCGCTTGCCCGAGCGGACGGGCGCAATGAAGCGCGTCTTGTTGCCGCCGTAGTTGACCGCCATCTTGATGCCCTCGGGGCGCGGGCAGTCGCTCTCGGCGGTGAGCACCGGGATCAGCGAGAGGGTGAGGAAGCCGTGCGCGATGGTGCCGCCGAACGGCGTCATCCTGGCCTTTTCCTGGTCGACGTGGATGAACTGGAAATCGCCGGTCGCCTCGGCGAACTTGTTGATCCGCTCCTGGCTGACCTCGAACCACTGCGAAATGCCGATCTCGGTGCCGACCAGCGCCTTCATGTCCTGCGGAGACATCGCCTTGCTCATTCCCTGTGCATCCCTTCCGATTGCAACTGCTGCCTTGCGCCGTTCATGGACGCACAGCGCGGGCAGCGCAACCGTGGTGAGGCGAGGGAACGCGCCGAAAGCGCTCAGGCGGCGGGGAGCGGCTCGGTCGCCGGGGCGCCCGCCCGGCGCGTGCGGCGCGCGACCGGCACGAAGCGGGTCTGCTTGACGTAGCTCCACAGCCCGCACTGCAGCCCCACCAGCATGTAGCAGAACGGCTGGAAAGCGATCCCGACGAACAGCGAGCCCACCAGATAGACCACCTGCGACTGCTGAAGCGCGTTGGCCAGCGGCGAGACCCATGCGAAGCCTTCGGGCGGGTCCTTGCGATAGCGCCGGCGCAGGATCTCCATCTGCCAGACGCCCAGCAGGTGGAGCATCAGCCACATGGCGAGGCCCGGATAACCCTGCTCGCCGAGCATCTCGAAATAGCTCGAGTGATAGGCGCGGCCCTGTTCCTCGATCTGGTCCTTGTCGATCTCGACGCTGCTGCCGGCCTTGTCGGTCTCGATCGTGTCGTAGACGACCTTGTTCTGGCGATAGGCCTCGAAGCCGCCGCCGAAGGGGTGCTGCTCGGCGTACTTGATGGTCCACTTCCACACCGCAAGGCGCGTCGAGGCCGACTGGTCGCCCTGGTGGTTCTCGATCGTGCCCATGCGCGCCTTGAAGCTCGACGGCAGCATCGGGTAGGCGAGCACCGCGCCGATGCCGAGCAGGCCGACAAGGACGAAGCGGTTCTTCGCGGTGCGCAAGGCCATCATCGCAAGCACCGCCGCGCAGATCAGCCCGGTGCGCGCCTGCGTGCCGACCGGCATCAGCAGGCAGGCGAACGACAGCGCCAGCGCGAACATCTTCACGCGCCATTCGGGCGGGAAGATCGTGCCGTGGCGCGTCAGCCAGAACGCCAGTGGTATGACCGCGATCGCCACCGAGGAGATTATGCTGCCCTCGTAGAGCCCGGTATTGTCGTTCACCAGCAGCTTGAGCTCGCCGTAGCCGCCGCCGCCGGCCAGCGTCTTGATGCCGCCGCCGATGACGATCACCGCCACCGAAAGCACCATTATCAGCGCCATCGATTCGATCCTGAGCCGCGTGCGTAGCGTCAGCGGAAGGAAAGTGGCGAAGATCAGCGCCTTCCATACCCAGGCCCACTTTTCGGCGGCGGGGCCGGGGAAGTCGGCGGTCTGCGTGGTCAGGAAGCAGTAGACCAGCAGCATCACCAGCAGCGCCTGGCGCAGCGAGAAGCGCGCGCCGCGCTTGTCGTCGGTGGCCAGCCACGCGCCGAACGCGCAGACGAAGGCGATCAGCGAAATCGGGAGGTGCGAGATGATTCCCCAGCCCGCCACCCTCTGCGGCATGACAATGTCGATCCAGGTATAGGCCAGGACGAAGATGAACGGCCGCCGCGCGCCGGCCCCGAGGAAGGCGAGCGTGAAGGCGAGGAAGAACAGGTCAAGCATCGCGGCGGCGCCTGCGCTTCGGCGGCTGGATCGGCTCGGGATCGGGGAAGTTCGGGTCGTGGTCGAGGTCCTGCCGCGCGAGCAGGCGCCAGATCGCGATTGCCATCAGGACGTGCGGCACGAGGATGGTGAACTTGTCGATCATGTCGTCCTCCTGCCGTCCCAAGAAGTTGCCCACGCGCGGCGCCCCACGCGACAGGCGCGAGGACAGCCTTACCGCCTGCTATCCGATCGGGGTTGACGGCCCGTTAAGCACCCTTGTGCGAGGAAGCCCGCCATGACCCGCGTGCTCCATGTTCTCGACCACAGCCTGCCGCTGCACAGCGGCTACACGTTCCGGACCCGCGCGATCCTGGCCGCGCAGCAGGCGCTGGGCATCGAGGTTCGCGGACTCACCGGACAGCGTCACGCCGTGAAGGACGGCGGCGGGGACGTCGAGATTCACGACGGGCTGTGCTTCCACCGCACGCCGGGCGAGCCGTACGGCCTGCCCGCGCTGCGCGAATGGCGCGAGATCGCCGCGCTGGCGAAGCGCATCGCAGAGGTCGCGCGCGAATGGCGGCCCGACGTGCTCCATGCCCATTCGCCCGCGCTTTGCGGCCTCGCCGCCGTCCGCGCGGGGGCTTCGCTGGGGATACCGGTGGTGTACGAGATCCGCGCCTTCTGGGAAGACGCGGCGGTAGGCAACGGCACGGGCCGCGAGGGCAGCGCAAAGTACTGGCTGACCCGCCAGCTCGAAAACCGGGCGGTAGCCGGCGCCGACGCGGTCGTCACCATTTGCAGCGGCCTTCGCGACGACCTCGTCGCGCGCGGGGTGCCTGCGGAAAAGATCACGATCATGCCCAACGGCGTGGACCTTTCGTTGTTCGGCGCGCCGCTCGAACGCGATGCGGCATTCGCCGGGCAACTGGGCCTCGGCGATGGGCCGGTGATCGGTTTTCTGGGCAGCTTCTATCCCTACGAAGGGCTCGACGACCTTGTCGCGGCGATGCCGGCGATCGTTTCGGCGGTGCCTGGCGCAAAGCTCCTGCTGGTGGGCGGGGGGCCGGCCGAGGCGGCGCTCAAGGCCCAGGTCGAAGCGTCTTCGGCGCGCGAGGCGATCGTCTTCACGGGCCGTGTCCCGCACGACCAGGTCGATCGCTACTACGCGTTGGTCGACGTGGTCTGCTATCCGCGCAAGGCGATGCGGCTGACCGAGCTGGTCACGCCGCTCAAGCCGCTCGAGGCGATGGCGCAGGGCAAGCTCGTCGCCGCATCGGCTGTCGGAGGGCACCGCGAGCTCATCGCCGACGGCATGACCGGCACGCTTTTCGCTCCCGACGATCCGTCTGCGCTGGCAGCTTCGCTGACCAAACTCCTGGCGGATCGCGGCGAATGGCCCGCGCGCCGTGCGGTCGCCGGCGACTTCGTCCGGCGCGAGCACGACTGGGCTCGCAATGCAATGCGTTATCGGGATGTTTACCAAGCCTTGCTAGCCCATGGGCGGTTCAAGGCCGGATTGGCCGCCTGAGCGCGGCATCGTCCACGGCGAAAAGCAGACGGATGTGACAGTGTGAGTACCAAGCAGACCAAGCCCCAGCCGATCACGGCCCACCGCCTGTTTCCGGCGATCGTGGCGCTCTGGTTCGCCGCGCTTTTCGGCATCGGCAGCTTCGTGGTGCCGGTCGGGTTGCTGGAGAAACTGGTGGCGCTGACCGGCTTGCCGAAGCTCGTCCCCGCGGCCGCTCCGCCGCTTGGCTTCACGGCGCGCGGCATGGTGGCCCTGACGCTTGCCGGAATTGGCGTGATCGCCGGGCTCGTTGTCGCGCTGCGCCTGCGCAGCAAGCCCGAAGCGCAAGCCCCGCGCCGCCGGCGCGGGCGCGATACGCACCCTGATGCTCCTGCCCGCCGTCCAGTCGCCGCCAGCACGGATCTCGCCGACATCGAGCCGCTGGGCGCGCCCGCCTTCGATACGACCACTGGCCCGGTCCGCCGCCGCGCGCTGATTTCGACCGAAGACGAACCGCCTGCCTTCCATGTGCACGAATGCGCTTCGCTCCCCTCGTATGAGGATGCGCCGGACATGGAAGCTGCGCCGCCCCTCGTGGCTGCGGACGAGCCTGTTCCGGAACCCGCCTCCGCCGCGGTGCAGATATCCGAGCCGGTCACCGGGGAGGACAAGTCCGGGGCTCTGCCTCAATCCGCGCCCGAACCCGTCGCGATTCCCGGCAAGCGGACCTTCGGCACGCAGGAACTGGCTGGCGCAGTGGATGCGAGCCTGTCTGCCGCTCGGGTCGAACGGCCCAGCGAGCCTGCCGCACCCTTCGCTCCGGCGCCGTTCACCGCGGCCGCCGCCGTGGCCGGGGACGTTGCGCCGGTCGCCGGCCGCCCGATCGAAGAACTAGGCACCGTCCAGCTCATTGAACGGCTGGCGATGGCGATGGCTGCCCGGCGCGATCGCATCGCCGCCGAGGCCCTTGCCGAGTCCCCCGATGCCCGCCCTGCGTTCATCGCCCCCGTCGCGCACGAGGCCAGCGAACCGAAATACCGGCAAGATGCCGATCCCGAGGCCGGGCCGGCGCCCCGCCTTCCCGAGATCGAGGCGGAAGAGGAGCCCGCGCGCGAAGCGGCGCCTGCCGCGAACGAGGTGCCCTCCGCCGCCGCGCCGGTCAGGCGTCCGTTCGAGCGGCCTGTCGCCGTAACCCCGCTCTCCGCCGCGCCGATGCGCCCCGCGGCGCTGGTGCCCGCCAGCGCGCATGAGGACGATAGCGAGGATATCGGCGAGGAGCCGGTCCAGCTGCAACGCTTCCTTGGCGGCGGCACCGCCGCGAAGTCGGCCGAAATTTCTGCCGCCAGCACCGGATTCGCCAGCCACGACGGCGCCGGCAGGGGCGTTTCGGTCCGGCCGGACGATGGAACTTCGTTTCCGTCCGCCGGTCTCGAGGATGACCTCGCAGACACTGGCGAGGACGGCGACGACGAAGACAATCGCTATCCTTCGCTGCTCTCGCTGAACCACCCGATGGCGCGCGGCGAGTTCGTGCGGATCGAGGAGCCTGCTCCTGCGCCCGAAGCCGAGGTCGAGCCCGTGGTCGTTTTTCCGGGACAAGGCGCGCGTTCGGGCGCGCGTTCGGGCGCGCCGTTCGCTCTACCGCCTGCACCTGGGCGGAGCGCGGCCCATTCGGTCGCGGCAGCGCCTCGGCCCGCGCCGGCAGCCAATCCGGAGGAAACCGACCGTGCGCTGCGCGCCGCGCTCGCGACGCTTCAGCGGATGACCAACTCGCGCTGAACCCGCGGGGAGCCTCTGGCAGGAGGCGGTCGCAGAGCTGTTCGCCGGAACACGGGCGAGAAATCCTCTGTCTCGCGGTTGCAAAAAAACTTTCCTGCAGTCATGGGGAATGTTCGCGCAATTTTCGTCGCCTTCAAGGCGATGTGATTCGCGCGCCGTTTCCATGAACACGAGTGCAGGACTGAATTTGATGGGATTTCCGCCGCTCCAGGGCCTCTACGATCCGCGCAACGAGCATGACGCATGCGGTGTGGGCTTTGTTGCCCACATCAAGGGCGCGAAAAGCCATGCGATCGTCGAGCAGGCCCTGGAAATCCTGCACAACCTCGATCATCGCGGCGCTGTGGGCGCGGATCCGCTGCTGGGCGACGGTGCGGGCATCCTGATCCAGATTCCCGACGCGCTGCTGCGCAATTGGGCCAAGGCCGAGGGCAAGATCCTGCCGCAGCCCGGCGACTATGCGGTCGCGCAGTGCTTCCTCCCGCAGGACCAGGCCGCGCGCGACTTCGTGACCGCGTGGTTCGAGAAGTTCGTCGCCAAGGAAGGCCAGCAGGTCATCGGCTGGCGCGATGTGCCCACCACGCTCGACGGCCTGGGCGAAGCGGTGATTGCATCGATGCCGGTCATGCGCCAGTGCGTGATCGCCCGCGGTCCGAGCTGCGCCGACCAGGACGCGTTCGAGCGCAAGATCATGGCGATCCGCAAGCAGGCGCAAAACCCGCTCGCCAAGCTCGCCGAAAAGCACGACCTGCCGGGGCTGACCGAGCTCTACATGCCGAGCTTTTCCAGCCGCACAATCGTCTACAAGGGGCTGCTGCTGGCGAACCAGGTCGGCAGCTTCTACGACGACCTGCGCGATCCGGACTGCGTTTCGGCGCTCGGCCTCGTCCACCAGCGCTTCTCGACCAACACCTTCCCCAGCTGGCGGCTGGCCCATCCCTACCGGATGATCGCGCACAACGGCGAGATCAACACGGTGCGGGGCAACGTCAACTGGATGAACGCGCGCCGCCGCACGATGGAATCGGAACTGCTGGGCCCCGATCTCGACAAGATGTGGCCGATCATCCCGCACGGCCAGTCGGACACCGCGTGCCTCGACAACGCGCTCGAGCTTCTGGTGGCGGGCGGCTACAGCCTCGTCCACGCGATGATGATCCTCATCCCCGAGGCGTGGGCCGGCAACCCGCTGATGGACCCGGAACGGCGCGCCTTCTATGAATACCACGCCGCGCTGATGGAGCCGTGGGACGGCCCCGCCGCGGTCGCCTTCACCGACGGACGCCAGATCGGCGCGACGCTCGACCGCAACGGCCTGCGCCCCGCGCGCTTCTCGATCACCAGGGATGACCTCGTCTGCATGGCCTCGGAAAGCGGTGTGCTGCCCTTCGCCGAGGAAGACATCGTGCGCAAGTGGCGCCTGCAGCCGGGCCGCATGCTGCTGATCGACTTCGACGAGGGCCGCATCATCGAGGACGAGGAAATCAAGTCGCAGCTGGCGGGTGCGGAGCCCTATGCCCATTGGCTCGAACAGGCGCAATACAACCTCAAGGATCTCGACCTGATCGAGCCCGAACTCGCCGCGCTGCCGGTCGAGACCACCAGCCTGCTCGATCGCCAGCAGGCCTTCGGCTACACGCAGGAAGACGTCACCCGCTTCCTCGAACCGATGGCGATCATGGGCGAGGACCCGATCGGATCGATGGGCACCGACACCCCGATCGCGGTGCTGTCGAACCGCTCGCGCCTGCTCTACGACTACTTCAAGCAGAACTTCGCGCAGGTCACCAACCCGCCGATCGACCCGATCCGCGAGGAGCTGGTGATGAGCCTCGTCTCGATGATCGGGCCGCGTCCGAACCTGCTCGGCCACGACGCGGGCACGCACAAGCGGCTCGAGGTCGACCAGCCGATCCTGACCAACGAGGACGTCGCCAAGATCCGCTCGGTAGAGGCCGCGCTCGACGGCGCGTTCCGTACCGAGACGATCGACATGACCTGGGACGCCAGCAACGGGGCCGATGGCCTCGGAATGGCGATCAAGGAAATGTGCTGGGCGGCGACCGAGGCGGTGCTGGCCGACAAGAACATCCTGATCCTGTCCGACCGCGCGCAGGGGCCCGACCGCGTGCCAATGCCCGCTCTGCTGGCGACCGCTGCGGTGCACCACCACCTGGTCCGCCAGGGCCTGCGCATGAACACCGGGCTCGTCGTCGAGACCGGCGAGGCGCGCGAGGTGCACCATTTCTGCGTGCTCGCGGGTTATGGCGCGGAAGCGATCAACCCCTACGTCGCGTTCGAGACGCTCGAACAGATCCGCCAGCACTCGGGCCTCCCGCTCGAGCGCAAGGACGTGGAAAAGAACTATATCAAGGCAGTGGGCAAGGGCGTGCTCAAGGTCATGTCCAAGATGGGCATCTCGACCTACCAGTCGTACTGCGGGGCGCAGATCTTCGACGCGGTCGGCCTGTCCTCGGGCTTCGTCGACAAGTACTTCACCGGCACCGCGACCACGATCGAAGGCGTCGGCCTCAAGGAAATCGCCGAGGAGACCGTGCGTCGGCACAGCGCCGCCTATGGCGACAATCCGGTGCTCAGGAAAATGCTCGACGTGGGCGGCATGTACCAGCTGCGCCTGCGCGGCGAGGAGCATGCCTGGACCGCGGCGAACGTCGCCAACCTGCAGCACGCGGTGCGCGGAAACATGCCGGAAAAGTACCGCGAGTTCGCGCAGTCGATCAACGACCAGTCGGCGCGCATGCTGACGATTCGCGGGCTGATGGAGCTCAAGCAGGCAGACGCGCCGATCGACATCTCCGAGGTCGAACCGGCCAGCGAGATCGTCAAGCGCTTCGCCACCGGCGCGATGAGCTACGGCTCGATCAGCTGGGAGGCGCACACCACTCTGGCGCTCGCGATGAACCGCATCGGCGGCAAGTCGAACACCGGCGAAGGCGGCGAGGACCCCAGGCGCTTCGCGCCGCTCGAAAACGGCGATTCGATGCGTTCGGCGATCAAGCAGGTCGCTTCGGGCCGCTTCGGCGTGACAACCGAGTACCTCGTCAACGCCGACGACATCCAGATCAAGATGGCGCAGGGCGCCAAGCCCGGCGAGGGTGGCCAGCTGCCCGGAGACAAGGTCGACAAGACGATCGGCAAGACCCGTCACTCGACCCCCGGCGTGGGGCTGATCAGCCCGCCGCCGCACCACGACATCTATTCGATCGAGGATCTTGCGCAGCTCATCCATGACCTCAAGAACGCCAACCCCGTGGCGCGTATCTCGGTCAAGCTGGTCAGCGAAGTCGGCGTCGGCACGGTCGCGGCGGGCGTTTCCAAGGCGCGCGCCGACCATGTGACGATCTCGGGCTATGAGGGCGGCACCGGCGCATCGCCGCTGACCAGCCTGACGCACGCCGGCTCGCCGTGGGAAATCGGACTTGCCGAGACCCAGCAGACGCTGCTGCTCAACAACCTGCGCAGCCGCATCTGCGTGCAGGCAGACGGCGGGCTGCGCACCGGCCGCGACGTGGCCATCGCGGCGCTGCTCGGCGCGGACGAATTCGGCTTCGCCACCGCGCCGCTGATCGCGGCGGGCTGCATCATGATGCGCAAGTGCCACTTGAACACCTGCCCGGTCGGCGTCGCCACGCAGGACCCCGCGTTGCGCGCGCGCTTCACCGGCCAGCCCGAGCACGTGATCAACTACTTCTTCTTCGTAGCCGAGGAACTGCGCCAGATCATGGCCGGGATGGGCTTCCGCACGCTCGGCGAGATGGTCGGGCGGGTCGACCGGCTCGATACGAGGAAGGCGATCCACCACTGGAAGGCGCAGGGCCTCGACCTCGGCCGCATCCTGCACCGGGTCGAGCCGGTCGCGGGCACCACGCTCGGCTGGAGCGAGACGCAGGATCACGGGCTGGACGCGGCGCTCGACCAGGAGCTGATCGCGGCTTGTGCCCCCGCGCTCGACAAGGGCGAGGCGGTGCGGCTCGAACGCACGGTGAAGAACGTCAACCGCACCGTGGGCGCGATGCTTTCGGGCGAAGTGGCCAAGCGCCGCGGGCACAAGGGCGTGCCCGAGAACACGATCCAGATTCGCTTCACGGGCGTCGCCGGGCAGAGCTTCGGCGCGTTCCTTGCGCACGGCGTGACGCTCGAACTGTCGGGTGACGCCAACGACTATGTCGGCAAGGGTCTGTCGGGCGGCCGCGTGATCGTGCGCCAGCCCGGCAAGGTCGAGCGTGAGCCGACCGAGAACATCATCGTCGGCAACACCGTGCTCTACGGCGCGATCGCGGGCGAGGCCTACTTCAACGGTGTTGCCGGCGAGCGCTTCGCGGTGCGCAACTCGGGGGCCATCGCGGTGGTCGAAGGAACCGGCGACCACGGCTGCGAATACATGACCGGCGGCGTTGTCTGCGTTCTCGGCAAGACCGGGCGCAACTTCGCGGCGGGCATGTCGGGCGGCGTCGCCTACGTCTACGATCCCGACGGGAAGTTCCCCGCGCTGTGCAACAAGGCGATGGTCGACATCACGGCGATTTCGCCCGGGCGCGACGAGGATGACGGCGCGGGCCGCCCCGCGCAGCGTCCGCACGACGTCAACGACTTCGGCATGGGCGACATGCTGCGTCATGATGCCGAGCGGCTGCGCATCCTCGTCGAGCGGCACAAGCTCCACACCGGCAGCCAGCGCGCGGCCTCTATCCTCGACAACTGGGAGGCGGAGCTGCCCAAGTTCGTCAAGGTCATGCCGCGCGACTACGCCCGTGCGCTCAGGCAGCTCGAGGCCGAACGCCTCGAAGCCGCCAGCGTCGCCGCCGAATAAGCTTTAGATTCAGGAAGTACCCCCATGGGCAAGCCGACCGGATTTCTCGAAGTCGATCGCAAGGACCGCGGATACGCGGACGCCAAGGAGCGGCTCGGGCACTACAAGGAATTCGTGATCCCGCACGACGAGGCCGCGCTGCAGGGCCAGGCCTCGCGCTGCATGAACTGCGGGATTCCCTATTGTCACAACGGCTGTCCGGTGAACAACCAGATCCCCGACTGGAACCACCTGGTCTACGAGAACGACTGGCGCGAGGCGCTGACCAACCTCCATTCGACCAACAACTTCCCCGAATTCACCGGGCGCATCTGCCCCGCCCCGTGCGAGGCGGCCTGCACGCTCAACATCATCGACCAGCCGGTCACGATCAAGTCGATCGAGTGCGCGATCGTCGACCGCGGGTGGAAGGAAGGCTGGATCCAGCCGCAGCCGCCGGTGAAGAAGAGCGGGAAGTCGGTCGCGGTGGTCGGTTCGGGCCCCGCCGGGCTCGCCTGCGCGCAGCAACTGGCGCGCGCCGGGCATTCGGTGACGGTGTTCGAGAAGTCGGACCGCGTCGGCGGGTTGCTGCGCTACGGCATCCCCGACTTCAAGATGGAAAAGCATCTGATCAACCGCCGCGCCATGCAGATGGAAGCGGAAGGGGTGCAGTTCCGCACTGGCGTCGAAGTGGGCGTCGACACCTCGTTCTCCAAGCTGCGCGACAACTATGACGCGGTGGTGCTGGCGGGCGGAGCGGAGGACCCGCGCCTGCTCGACATCCCCGGCGCCGAACTTCCCGGCGTGCGCGCGGCGATGGAATTCCTCACCCAGCAGAACAAGCGCAACGCGGGCGACGATGAACTGCGCGCCGCACCGCGCGGCTCGATCACCGCGACGGGAAAGAAGGTCATCGTGATCGGCGGCGGCGACACCGGCTCGGACTGCGTCGGCACGTCGAACCGCCAGGGCGCGACGCAGGTCGTGCAGATCGAGATCATGCCCAAGCCTCCGGTGATGGAGGACAAGGCGATGACCTGGCCGAACTGGCCATTGAAACTGCGCACCTCGACCAGCCACGACGAGGGCTGCGAGCGCGACTGGGCGGTGCTCGCCAAGCGCGTGGTCGGCGACAACGACGTGCGCGGTCTCGAATGCGTGCGGCTCGACTGGTCGAACGGCCGCATGGAAGAAGTTCCCGGCAGCGAGTTCGTGATCGAGGCCGACCTGATCCTGCTGGCGATGGGCTTCCTGGGTCCGCGCAGGCAGGGCATGATCGAGCAGTCTGACGTCGAGCTCGACCCGCGCGGCAACGTCAAGGGCAACACCGAGGACTACCGCACCAGCATCGAGAACGTGTTCTCGTGCGGCGACATGCGGCGCGGGCAGAGCCTGGTGGTCTGGGCGATCCGCGAAGGCCGCCAGTGCGCGCGCTCGGTCGACGAGGCGCTGATGGGGGCGAGCGAACTTCCGCGCTGACGGGGCGCAGGTCCCGCTCGCAGGGCGGAACCCGCCCCTGAGCCTCAGGCGTCGATCTGCGCGACCAGTTCGAGCACCCGCGTCGCCCATTCGGGCCGGCAGATCAGCAGGTCGGGCAGGTAGGTGTCCTCGCGGTTGTAGACCAGCGGCGCGCCGTCGATGCGCGAGACGTGGAGCCCCGCCGCCTGCGCGACGGCCACGGGCGCGCAGTTGTCCCATTCGAACTGCCCCCCCGAGTGGAGGTAGATCTCCGCCTCACCGCGCACCACCGCCATCGCCTTGGCCCCGGCCGAACCCATCGGCACCAGCTCGCCGCCGATCGCCCTGGCCACCGCGACCGCTTCCGACGCCGGGCGGGTGCGGCTGACCAGCATGCGCGGGGTCGCCGCGGCGGGCGGCAGCGCGGGCGGGGCGCCGCTGTCGAGCACGAGGCCGAGCCCGGGAAGCGCGACCGCGCCGAGGAAGGCGCTGCCGTCCACGGCGAGCCCGATGTGGACCGCCCAGTCGCTGCGCTCCTCGCCGTATTCGCGCGTGCCGTCGAGCGGGTCGATGATCCATACCCGTGACTTGGCGAGCCGGGCGGGGGTGTCCCTGGTCTCTTCGGACAACACCCCGTCGTCGGGCCGGGCCCGCGCGATCTCGTCCATCAGCCAGGCGTTGGCGAGGCGGTCGCCTTCCTTGCCAAGCTCCTTGCCCGAAAATTCGCCGCCTGCGCGCAAGTCCAGAAGAATCCGCGCCGCGCCCGCCGCAAGGTGCCGCGCCAGTTCGATATCGTTCATTTCGTCTGTTCGTCCTCGTTGCCGGGCTCGGGTGGGATTGGCAGGAAGCCCCAGTTGACCAGGCTCCAGCCGCGTTCATGCAGGTAATAGAGCACCATCTTGGTGATGATCTCGGTCGAGGCGATCGCGCCGGCCGCCTTGGCGCTGCCGGTGAACAGCCAGCCGAGCACGAACGTATCGATGCTGCCCAGCGTCCGCCAGCTGACTGCCTTCACGATCGAGCGCTTGCGCGTCTCGTGCCCCCGAAAGTGGATCATGCGTCCCCCGCTACCAGCCGAGCAGGCGTTCGACGATTTCGTCGGCGGCCAGTTCGGGCGTCATCCCCGTGGTGTCGATGCGGATTTCCGGGTCTAGCGGAGCTTCATAGGGGCTGTCGATGCCGGTGAAGTTCTTGAGCTGTCCCGAGCGCGCCTTCTTGTAGAGGCCCTTGACGTCGCGCGCCTCGGCGACTTCGAGCGGGGTGTCGATGAACACCTCGATGAACTCGCCTTCGGGCAGCATCGCGCGCACCATCTCGCGCTCGGCGCGGAAGGGCGAGATGAACGCGGTGATCACGATCAGCCCCGCGTCGGTCATCAGCTTGGCGACCTCGCCCACGCGGCGGATGTTCTCGATGCGGTCGGCCTCGGTGAAGCCGAGGTCCTTGTTGAGCCCGTGGCGCACGTTGTCGCCGTCGAGCAGGAAGGTGTGCCGGTTCATCCGGTGGAGCTTCTTCTCCACCAGGTTGGCGATCGTGCTCTTGCCCGAGCCCGACAGGCCGGTGAACCACAGCACGGCGGGC
>JAJXVK010000253.1 GCA_021782155.1 Pseudomonadota bacterium | reverse complement strand
AGCGGGAGACCGAGCATCGCGGCATAGCGCAGCAGCCGCAGCATCACGCCCGAATCGCCGATCCAGTGCCGCCCGGTGGCGATCCCCCGCGCGCCCGCTTCGCGCATCAGCGCGATTTCGGCGAGTTCCCGGCCCTCCAGCCCGCGCGTCGCGGCGGCGATCGGATGGACCCAGAAATCGGGCTTGCCGCTCTTAGCGACGTAGGACACCCGGCTCGGCAGATCGAGCGGGGGTGACTGGTCGGGCATCAGCGCAGCGCGCAGGATGCCGCCGAAATGGAACGCGGGCTTGTCAATCGCGAACACGCCGTAATCGACGAGCGCGGGCGCGATCAGCGCGCCCCGGGCATCGATATGCAAGTCGCCATCCGCAACCGCCACATCGCCGACCGCATCGATCCGCCCGTCGGCAATCCGCAAGCCACCGTCACGCACGCCGTCCGGCAGCAGCAGCCGCCCGCCAGTGATCGCGATCGCGCGCGCCTGCTTCATCGCGCCCATCCCTCCACACCGCGCGTCGACCGGGTCAGGATGTCGAGGCACGCCATCCGCACCGCGACGCCCATTTCGACCTGGCGGGTGATGATCGAACGGTCGATCAGATCGGCGACCTCGCTGTCGATCTCGACGCCGCGGTTCATCGGGCCGGGATGCATCACCAGCGCGTCGCGCCGGGCAAGGCCGAGCCGCTGCTTGGTCAGCCCATAAAGATGGTGGTATTCGCGCGCCGAGGGGATGAACTGGCCGCTCATCCGCTCCGATTGCAGGCGCAGCATCATCACCACGTCGGCGCCATCGAGCGCGGCATCGAAATCGTGGAACACCGCGGCCCCCATCGCCTCCACGCCCGCGGGCATCAGCGCCGGCGGCGCGCATAGCCGCACACTCGCGCCAAGCGCCTGCAGGCACAGCAGGTTCGATCGCGCCACCCGGCTGTGCAGGACATCGCCGCAGATCACCACGGTGAGGCCGGTGAAATCCTCTGCCCCCTCACCCCTCTCCGCCAGCGCCTCGCGCAGCGCCAGCGCATCGAGCAGCGCCTGCGTCGGGTGTTCATGGCTGCCGTCGCCCGCGTTGAGCACCGGGCAATCGACCTTGTCCGCGATCAGCTGGGTCGCCCCGCTCGACGCGTGCCGGATCACGATCGCATCGGCGCGCATGGCATTGAGCGTGATCGCGGTGTCGATCAGCGTCTCGCCCTTCTTCACGCTCGACTGCGCGGCCTGCATGTTGACGACGTCGGCCCCCAGCCGCTTGCCCGCGATCTCGAACGACAGCAGCGTGCGGGTGCTGTTCTCGAAGAAGGCGTTGATGATGGTGAGGCCCGAGAGAAGCTCGGAATGCTTGCTCGCCTGGCGGTTCCAGCCGATCCATTGCTGCGCCTCGGCGAGCAGGTAGAGGATCTCGTGCCGTTCGAGCTGGCCGATGGCGATCAGGTCGCGATGCGGGAACGCCGCGGAGCCCGCAGGAAAGCGGCCCGATCCGGGGTTTGCTGGCGCCGATGTCATTGAAGCCATGCCCCTAGTCGAGCGCGGTGGGCGGCTCAAGCTTTATCGGTGGATCAATTCGGAGCGAGCGATTAGGCAGCAAGGCGAAAGAACTGCGGGATTTCATCGGTATGACATTTGCTGGGCGGGTGTGGCGCTTGCTGGTCGGCATCAAGGATGCCCTGGTGCTCATCTTCATGCTGCTGTTTTTCTGGGTGCTGTTCGCGGTCCTGACCGCGCGCCCGACGCCCGCGCAGATCCATGGCGGCGCGCTGGTGATCGACCTCGACGGCTATGTGGTGGAAGAAGCCGCCCGGATCGATCCGTTCTCGGTCCTGCTCAACCGCGAGGCGCCGACCCGCGAATTTGAGGAGCGCGACATCGTGCGCGCGCTCGATGCGGCGGCGGCCGATCCGCGAATCACCGCCGTCGTGCTCGATCTCGACCGCTTCCTGGGCGGCGGGCAGGAACATATGCAGGCGATCGGCGCGGCGCTCGACCGCGTGCGCGCGGCGAAGAAACCGGTGCTCACCTATGCCACTGCCTATGCCAACAGCGGGCTCATGCTGGCCGCCCACGCCAGCGAGGTGTGGATGAACCCGATGGGCGGCAGCATGATCGCCGGACCGGGCGGCACGCATCTCTATTACAAGACGCTGATCGACAAGCTGAAGATCAACGCGCACATCTACCGCGTCGGAACCTACAAGAGCGCGGTCGAACCCTATTTCCGCGATTCCATGTCCGATGCGGCGCGCGAGAATTATACCGCGCTCTACGGCGCGCTGTGGAGCGACTGGCTGGAAGATGTCGCCAAGGCCCGCCCGCAGGCGAAGATCCAGCAGGCCGCGCAGGACCCGCTCGCCTGGGTCAACGCCAGCGGCGGCGATCTCGCGCAGGCCTCGCTCAAATCGGGGCTGGTCGACAAGCTCGGCACCCGCGACGATTTCGACCAGCGGCTGATCAAGCTGGTCGGGGCCGACAGCTTCAGCGACAAGCGCGGCGCCTTCGCCTCGACCGATTACGACGACTGGCTCGAATCGCTGGGCGCGCCGCGCGGCGGCGCGGCGATCGGCGTGGTGACGATCGCGGGCGATATCGTCGATGGCGATGCCGGGCCGGGCACGGCGGGCGGGGATCGCATCGCTGACCTCCTCGACAAGGCCCTTAATCAGGACATCAAGGCGCTGGTTGTGCGGGTCGATTCCCCGGGCGGATCGGTGCTGGCGAGCGAGGAAATCCGCCAGGCGATCCTGCGCCAGAAGGCACGCGGGATTCCGGTCGCGGTGTCGATGGCCAATGTCGCGGCGAGCGGCGGCTACTGGGTATCGACCGCGGGTGACCGCATTTTCGCCCAGCCCGAGACGATCACCGGTTCGATCGGCATCTTTGCCGTCATCCCCAGCTTCGAGAACACCGGCAAATGGATCGGGGTGAACGCCGATGGCGTGAGAACCACTCCCTTATCGGGCCAGCCCGACGTCTTCGGCGGGTTCACGCCGGCGGTGGACGGCGTGATCCAGGCGACGATCGACAATGGCTATCGCCAGTTCCTCGGCCGCGTTGCCGAGGCGCGCAAGATGACTCCCGAATCGGTCGACAAGATCGGCCAGGGGCGCGTCTGGGACGGTGGCAGCGCGCGCCAGATCGGCCTCGTCGACCAGTTCGGCGGAATGGGCGATGCGCTCGCCTGGGCGGCGGCCAAGGCCGGGCTCAAGGAC